>NZ_BAABEX010000029.1:294984-448198 GCF_039540375.1 Acidovorax lacteus | reverse complement strand
CCGCTGCTTGGGTCTGGCTGGCGCAGGCTCGGATGCTGTTGGGGCGGCTTCAATAGATTTCTTCTACACCCTCCAAAAGAAAGTCACCAAAGAAAAGGCGACCCCACGGCTGCGTCCCTGCGCTTCGCTTCGGGCGCCCTGCGCGCCTCGTCGCAGCCGAGGGGCAAGAGGGGTCGGCTGCTGCTGCGCAGTGACGCCGACCCCCGAGGCACCACGGCCGGCAGGCGCTGGATATGCCCACAGCGGTGGTGCCCGCGCCGGGCCGAGCGCAGCGATGGCCCGCCCCACCCCCTTCAGGATGCGCCGAGGCGCGCAGCGCCTGGGGTGTCCTGCGTGCCGCAGGACACGCAGGCTTCGTGCTCTAGCTCGCCGCATTTGTCCGAACGCAGCGCCGCAGGCGCGCAGTGAGTTATGCGGCGCACCCCAGGCGCGAGCACCGCAGGTTGCCCCGCGCGCACGCCAGTGCGCGTGGGGACGCAGCCTGTAGGGTCGCCTTCTTTTGCCTTCTTTTCTTGGCGAGACAAGAAAAGAAGGTGCGCCGCCGGGCGCACATCCCGGCTCCGGACCACAGCACAAGCCAGCGGCCAGCTACCACCAACAACCCCAAACGGGTCAATCGCTATGAATTTGATAGCTGCTCGTGCTTAAGAAACAAGCACGAGCAGCCCAAAACACCTCCCCCCTCGGCAACAACCGATCAACGGCAGGGCGTGCACGACATCGCACCTGCATCCATCGCCTGCCCCGGCAAAGCCACAGCAGCATCGCCATCGCCCCCCGCCCCCGCCGCAAACAGATACTGCCGCACCCCACCCTCCCCCACCACCACCCGCGCCCGCACCCCCCAGGCCCGAGCAATCGCCTGCGGCGTCAACACCTCGTCCACCGGCCCGCTGGTGCAAGCTCCCCCGGCCAGCAGCGCGGCGTCGTGGGCATAGCGCAGCGCCAGGTTCAGGTCGTGCAGCACCACCACCACGCCCAGGCCCTGCTGCTCGGCGCGCTCACGCAGCAGGGCCAGCACGGCGTGCTGGTGGGCCAGGTCGAGGGCGGCCGTGGGTTCATCGAGCAGCAGCCAGCGCGGACGGCCGCAGGGGGCGGGCTCCCACACCTGGGCCAGCGCGCGGGCCAGGTGCGCGCGGGCCTTTTCGCCGCCCGACAGGCTCTGGATGCCGCGCTGCGCGAGGTGCTGCACGCCGGTGGCGGCCAGGGCCTGCTGCACGATGGTGGCCTCGTGCGCGCTCGGATGCAGGCGGTGCGGGTAGCGGCCGAGTTCGACCACCTCCTGCACCGTGAAGTCAAAGGCCACCGGGCTCTCCTGCAGCATCACCGCGCGGCGGCAGGCCAGTGCGCGGGCGGCTGTGGGGGTGGCGGGCAGCACGGCCTCGCCGTCGATCCACACGCGGCCGCTGCGGGGCGCATGCTGGCCGGTGAGCACGCCCAGCAGCGTGGACTTGCCCGCGCCGTTGGGGCCAAGCACGGCCGTGAGCCGCCCGGCCCGCCACGCGGCCGACACCGTGGCCAGCACGGCTGCGCCCGGCGGCGCGATGGCCGCCGACTCGCACACCAGCCAGCCGCGGCCACCATCGGCCGCTCGGGCATCCGGCGTTGCGCGGCGCGCGGCCTGTGGCACAGACTGCGCTGCCGCCGTGGAACGTTGGGTCCACAGCGCGCTCATAACCGCCCCCGCCAGCGCAGCAGCATGGCCAGAAACAGCGGTGCCCCCAGGCAAGCGGTGAGCACGCCCAACGGCAGCTCGGCCGGCTGCACCGCGGTGCGGGCCACGGCGTCGGCTGCCAGCACCAGCGCCGCACCCAGCAGGGCCGAACCCGGCAGCACGACGCGGTGGTCGGGCCCGGCCACCAAACGCACCCAATGGGGCGCGATCAGCCCGATGAAGCCGATGATGCCGGTGGTGGCCGTGACCGCACCCACGGCCAGCGCGGAGCAGGCCACGGCCTGGCGCTTGGCGCGCTCCACCGGCACGCCCAGCAAGGTGGCCTGCGCCTCGCCCAGCGCCAGCGCATTGAGCGCACGCGCCAGCCGCAGCCCCACCGCCAGGGCCAGGGTCACGGCCAGCGCCACCACGGCCACAGCACTCCAGCGCGCGCCGCCCAGGCTGCCCAGCATCCACATCTGCACGTTGCGCAGTTGCTCGTCGGTGGACACAAACGCCAGGTAACCCATGCCCGCCATGGCCAGTGCGTTGACGGCCACGCCGGCCAGCAGCAGCAGGGCCACGCGCGTGCCGCCCTGGCTGCGGGCCAGCGCCACGATCAATGCCGTGACGGCCATGCCGCCGGCAAAGGCCATGAGCACCAGCGTCCAGCTGCCCAGGGCGCGCGGCAGCGTCGGAAACCACAGTCCGCCCAGCACGATGGTGATGCCCGCGGCCAGGGCCGCGCCGCTGCTCACACCGATCAGGCCCGGGTCGGCCAGTGGGTTGCGAAACAACCCCTGCATCAGCGCCCCCGCCAGCCCCAGGCCCGCGCCTGCCAGCACGCCCAGCAACAGGCGCGGCAGGCGGATGCGCGTGAGCACCAGGGTTTCAGGGCTGGGCGAGGAGGCACCGCCCAAGGCCTCGCGCAGCGCGGTCCACAGGTCGGCCCAGCCCAATGCGTAGGCGCCCTGGGTGCTGCTCCAGCCCAGCGCCAGCAGCACCAGCGCGGCGCCCAGCGCCAGGGCCTGCGCAGGGGCCAGACGCCGCACGGCCGATGCGGCGCCGAGTGCTGCGGGCACGGCGCTCATGCGTGCGTCCCCAGCCCGCCAGACGCAGTCTGGGCGGTGGCCGCCAGCGTCTGCAGGCGCTGGTGCACCTCGCGCACCGCCCCAGGCAGGCGTGGACCGAATCCGAGCAGGTGGTTGGCATCCAGCGCCACCAGCGCGCGTTGTGCGTAGGCGGGGGTGAGCGCGAGTTCAGGCCGCTGCCATAGCCGCGCAGCACCGCCGAGCGCATCAATGCCCTGCGTGGTGCACAGTACCACGTCGGGTGCGGCGCGGGCCAGGGCCTCGGCCGTCATGGGCCGGTAGCCCTCAAAGCCCGACAGCGCGGGCACGCCGCCTGCAAAGCCGATGAGCGCATGCGCCGCTGTACCCGTGCCCGCCACCTGGGGCGTGCCGGTGTGCGACAGGATGAACAGCACCCGCGGCCGGTGGCGCGCCTGCGCCACCTGGCGGCGCACGGCAGCCCATTCGGCGTCGGCCTGCTGCCACAGGGCGCGCGCGGCCTCGGGGCGGCCCAGCACCGCACCCACGGTCTCGATCTTGCGGCGCACTTCGTCCCAGGTGTGGTCGGCGTGCACCAGCTCCACCCGTACCCCAGCGCTGCGCAGGTGCTCCAGCACCACGGGCGGGCCGGCATCGCTGGTGCCCACCACGGCGTCGGGCCGCAGCGCAAGCAGCCCCTCGGCCGCAAGCTGGCGCAGGTAGCCTACCTTGGGGGTGCGCTGCGCAGCTTCGGGGAACAGGCTGGTCGTGTCGGTGGCCACAAGCTGCGCCTGCGCGCCCAGGGCATACACCACCTCGGTGATCGAGCCGCCCAGCGCCACCACCCGGCGCGCCCCCGGTTGGGCATGCGCGATGCCGGCCCACGCACCGCCGGCCAGGGCCAGCGCCTGCAGCGTGCGGCGGCGCGTGGGCATGTAGACCGCGGGCGTGCTCATGCGCTGACCTCGGCCGTCATGGCATCGGCGGCGGCGGGCAGCCCCCTCACAAGCGCGCGCCACGCCTCGCGCTCGGGCTGGCCCGGCTTGCGCGCGCCAAAGAACATGGCCATGAGTTCGCCGTCGGCGTCGAACGCCTCCACCGAGGTCACCACGCCATCGGCGGTGGGCTTTTCCACCCACCAGACCTGCGCGATGCGGTCGGTGCGCAGATGCAGGTTGAAGCCTGCGTCCAGCACATTGATCCAGGCGGCCTGGGCCGACTGCAGCGGGCGGATGGTGCGCACCGGACCGGTGTGGATCTGGATGCAGCCCGCGTTGCCCACGAACACCATGATGGGCAGCGCGCTGGCGGCGGCGTCTTGCAGCAACTGCGTCACGGCCTGCGGCGACAACCGCCAGGCAAAGCGCCCCTCCACGAGCCGGAAGCTCTGCTGGCGCTCGACGTCAAAGCGGCGCGTGAGGCCAAAGAACTCGTGCGTGTCCTGCATCGCGGCCCAGGCCTCCTGCAGGCCGGCGGCGTCGATGTCGGCGTCGGGCCGTGGCGGCGTGGCGGCGGGCGCAGGCGTGAAGAGGGTCTGCGCACCGGGCGCGGCAAAACGCTGCACCATAGCCGCCCAAGCGTCGCGGTCGGTGGTCTCGCGCACAAACACCTTGTGCACCGCGTCGCCGTGCGCGTCGAAGAACTGCAGGCTGTGCTGTGGCGCGCGTGTGGGGTCGGATGCCGCCTCGGTGACGGCAAAGCCAGCATGCCAGCGCTGGAAGAACAGGCGCAGGTCGATGTCTTCGCCCAGCGCCAGGCCCACGGGGCCGGTGGCAGATACCTTGGCATACACGCCGGTCTTCTCGTGCACCGTGCTGTGGTTGCGCGTGAGGGCCATCAGCGGTCCGCAGGGCTCCAGCGCCTGCAGCAGCTCCACCCACGGGCCGCGCATCGGCTGCACCTGCAGCGACCCGCCCGACACACCCGCATGGGCGGCCAGGGCCGCACCTTCGGACAGCCCCAGGTGTTCGGCGGCGTCCCGCGCGCGCAGTCCGCTGGCGCGGGCCTGGGCGAAGCGCTCGCGGATCTGGGCTGCGTTCTGGGCTGCCAGGGCAGCCGTGGGGTGGGGCGCGCTCATTGCAGCACCTCCGGAGCGCGCAGCCACAGCGCGCGATGCTGCTCGGCGGCACTCAGCGCAGCGGCCTGCGCGTGCGCACCGGCGTCGTCTGGCAGACCTGCCTGCTGCAACCAGCGCGCCCGCAGCGTGCCCAGCACCGTGCGAAAGTGCGGCGTAAAGCCCTGCAGTTCACCGATCCAGCCAAGCTGCGCGGCGATCTTGCGGGCCATCGCATCGCGGTGCCCGTCGCAGCAGGCTTGGGCGTGGCCCGTCATCAGGGCCAACGTGCCGGCCAGCAGGGCCTCGACGCCGGGCAGCGCGTATTCCTCGTCGGCCGACACGGGCGCGGAGGCAAGGTGGGAAGGGGTCATGCAGGGCTCCTTGGAGTGGCATTGAAAAAGAGAGGATTCAAAAGTCGGCCACCAGCGACACGCGCAGCGAACGACCGGGCTGGCTGTAGGCATCGACAAAGCCCGCGCCCGCGGCCAGGCCGCGCACATCGGCCCAGCGCCAGTGCTTCTTGTCGGTGAGGTTGTAGAGGCCGGCGTTCAGGCGCAGGTCTTTGCGGATGCGCCACTGGCCCACCAGGTCGAGCACGGTGTAGGCAGGCGTGAGGAACTGCGTGCTGCCTGCGGCCACCGACACATCCTCGGCCTTCTTGGCCGCGCTGTGCGTGGCGTCCAGGCGCACATGCCAGCCGTCCGTCTCGTAGCGCACACCAGCCACCAGGCGGGCCGGGTCCACGGTGTTGACGGGGCGTCCTGTGGCCGTGTCGCGGCCCTGCGTACGGCCGTAGGCAAACGGGGTGCTGATGCGCCCACCCGCCCAGGCGCCCCAGTCCATGCGCCCCTTGAGCTCAAAGCCGCTGAGCGTGACGCGCCCGAGGTTGACCGACTGGAACACCAGCGGATTGCCCGGCGCGCCGGTGCCGCTCACGCGCTGCAGGTCTTCGATGAAATCCTTGTAGCGCCCATGGAACACTGCCGCTTCGAGCGACAGCGCCTGCCAGCGGCCGCGCGCGCCCAGTTCGATGCTCTGGCTCTTCTCGGGCCGCAGGTTCGGGTTGGGAATGGTGCGGTAGTTGCCTGTGGGGTTGTCAAAGAACGCATTGACCTGCCCCGCGTTGGGCGCACGAAAGCCCGCCGCGTAGTGGGCGAACAGGCTGACCGCATCCGACGCGCGGTACAGCACGCCCAGCTTGGGCGATGTGGCCTGGCCCGACAGCGACACCACGGGCGTGGCAAAGCCGCGCGGGTCGGCCTGGATGCGGAAATGGTCGAGGCGCAGACCGGGCGTGATGCTCCAGGGCCCGGCCACGATCTCGTTCTGCACGAACAGTGCGGTGCTGGTTTCGGTGGTGTCCGGAAAGCGCTTGAGCGGAAAGGTCTCGCCCGCCGGGGGCGTCACGCCGGTCTGCAGGTTGCGCACATCCGAGCGCACATGGTCGATGCCGTAGGTGAGCTTTTGCACCCAGTCGCCCTGCATGCGCAGCAGCTTGGTAGCCTGCAGTTGGGCCTGCCAGGCGCGTTCGTCGTAGGTCACGTCGCGCACGCGGTCGGCCGCGGTGGCGCGGTCTTCGGTGATGTACTCGCGCGAGCCCGCATCCTGCCAGGCGAGTACGGCCTTGAGCTCGTCAACCAGGGCCGCATCCAGCCGCCAGCGGCCGTCCCAGCCCAGGCGCGAGCGCTGCATGTCGGTGCGCGACTGCGAAGACAGCACCGAGGTGGCCACGAGCGGCGGCTTGGAGCGCGCACTCAGCAGCTCGTAGTCGGACGTTTTGTCCACATGCTCGAACGTGAAGCGGTGCTGCTGCCCGGCGGAGGGCGTGAGCACCAGCTTGGCCAGCGCCGAAGCCCCGCGGTCTTGCTGCGGATTGGGGCGGGTACGGTCGGCGTTGGGCACATCGAGCGTGCCCATGTTGTCCAGCTCACGGCTGCGGCCTGCGCTTGCAGCCACAAGCCACTGCACCGACTCGCCCGCACGGCCCGCCACCGTGGCGCCCATACGGCGGCCCCGGTCGTCGCCGTCGTAGCCCAGCGACACGCGGCCGCCCAAGGTGCGGCCATCGCCCAGGAAATTGGCCGGGTCGGCCGTGATGAAATGCACCAGGCCGGCCATGCCATCCGAGCCGTACAGGGCCGAACTGGCGCCGCGTACCACCTCAATGCGCTGCAGCAGGCCCACGTCCACATAGTCGCGGCCAAAGGCATTGGCGCTGAACACGTAGCTGCGCGGCTGGCGCACGCCATCGACCAGCAGCAGCACCCGGTTGCCGTCGAGCCCGCGAATGTTGAAGCCCGCATTCTGGTCGCGGCCGGTGGAGCCGCTGGCCAGTGTGAAGCGCGCGGGCGAGCGCTGCACCGACACGTTGGGCAGTTCGCGCGCAGCGTCGCGGATGTCGCGCACCTGGCCTTCCTCGAGCGCCTCGGTGCCCAGCACGTCGATGCTCAGGGGCAGCTCGTCGGGGTCCTGTTCGCTGCGCGAGCCACTGACCACCACAGGCTTGAGGGCCGGCGCGGCGGCGATCTGCCAGGCCGATGCGTCGAGCACAGCCGGGACGGAGGGCCTTTCAGCCCGGTCTTGCGTCGCCTGCGCCTGGGCCATGCCAGCGGCCAGGCACAAGGCCCCTGCAGCCCAGGACACGGGGCGCAGTCGGGGATGCAACATGGGGAGCGCAACGGCCTGCAGAACGCAGGCGGGCGCGCGGGCAGACAGCACAGCCAAGGCCACGGCGGAAATCCTTCTCTGGAATCGGTGAACAACACAGAGCTGGCTCCGGCACCGGGCGATGGGCACCATCACCCCGCTGCGGGATGACGGCCGTGCCGGTGGTGGCTGGCTGACGGTGCGATTATATGAGAATGATTCTCAACCGCAAGAGAGCGCCGATGACCCTCTACAGGCCGAGGATTCGGGCCCCCATGCAAAAAGCCCCGCCGCAGATCGTCCGCGGCGGGGCTTTTGCTATTCATTCAGTAGCTGCTCGTGCTTGATAAATAAGCACGAGCAGCCATTTCGGCTTGGATCGGCGACGGCAGTGCCACCGGGCACCGCCCACACCCGGCGCTCAGGCGGCCACGGCTTCGGGTTCGGCCTGCGGGGCCGGTGCTGCCGCCGCGGGTGCAGGCGTGCGGATCAGGTGGTCGAAGGCGCTGAGCGCGGCCTTGGCGCCATCGCCCGCAGCAATCACGATCTGCTTGAACGGCACCGTGGTGCAGTCGCCCGCGGCGAACACGCCGGGCACGTTGGTGCGGCCATGCGCGTCCACCACGATCTCACCAAAGCGCGACAGCTCGACCGTGCCCTTGAGCCATTCGGTGTTGGGCACCAGGCCGATCTGCACGAACACGCCTTCCAGCGGCACCAGATGTTCCTGGCCCGAGACGCGGTCTTTGTACTTCAGGCCGTTGACCTTGCCACCCTCTCCGGTGATTTCGGTGGTCTGCGCGTTGGTGTGGATGGTCACGTTGGGCAGGCTCTTGAGCTTGGTCACCAGCACGGCGTCGGCCTTGAGCTGGTCGGCAAACTCGATCAGCGTGACGTGTGCCACCACACCGGCCAGATCGATCGCGGCTTCCACGCCCGAGTTGCCGCCACCGATCACAGCCGTGCGCTTGCCCTTGAACAGCGGGCCGTCGCAGTGCGGGCAGTAGGCCACGCCCTTGTTCTTGTACTCGGCTTCGCCGGGCACGTTCACGTTGCGCCAGCGTGCGCCGGTCGACAGGATCACGGTGCGGGCCTTGAGCGAGCCGCCGTTGGCAAGCTGCACCTCGATCAGGCCGCCGGGCTCGGCGGCCGGGATCAGCTTGTCGGCGCGCTGCAGGTTCATGATGTCCACGTCGTAGGCACGGGTGTGGGCTTCCAGCGCGGCGGCAAACTTGGGGCCGTCGGTTTCGAGCACCGAGATGTAGTTCTCGATGCCCAGGGTGTCGTTGACCTGGCCGCCAAAACGCTCGGCCGCAATGCCGGTGCGGATGCCCTTGCGCGCGGCGTACACGCCTGCGGCGGCGCCGGCCGGGCCACCGCCCACGATCAGCACGTCGTACGGCGCCTTGGCGCTGAGCTTGGCGGCTTCGCGGGCGGCTGCGCCGGTGTCGAGCTTGGCCACGATCTCTTCGAGCGTCATGCGGCCCGAACCGAACAGCTCGCCGTTCAGGAACACCATGGGCACGGCCATGATCTCGCGCTGGGTCACTTCGTCCTGGAAAGCACCGCCTTCGATCACGGTGGTCTGCACCTTGGGGTTGAGGATGGCCATGAGCGACAGCGCCTGCACCACGTCCGGGCAGTTGTGGCAGGTCAGGCTCATGTACATCTCGAAGCGGTAGTCGCCATCGAGCGCCTGGATCTGTTCGATCACGGACTGCTCGACCTTGGGCGGGTGGCCGCCCGTCCACAGCAGGGCCAGCACCAACGAGGTGAACTCGTGGCCCAGGGGCAGGCCGGCAAAGCGCAGTTGCGTGCTGCTGCCAGCGCGCTGCAGCGTGAACGAGGGCTTGCGCGCATCGGTGCCGTCGGTGCGCAGGCTGATCTTGTCGGCCCGCAGCGACTGGATGGTGGACAGCAGCTCGCGCATGTCGCGCGAGGTCTCGCTGTCGTCCAGGGACGCCACCAGCTCAAACGGCTGCTGCACACGCTCCAGGTACGCGGAAAGCTGGGTTTTGAGTTGATCGTCGAGCATGGTGGTGTCCTTTCGATTTGGAGTTCTGGGCAGGAGAGCGTGAGGGCTGGCTGCCAACCTATCAAGCCCCCGGGGCGGGTTCAGCCCGATTCAGTCAATTTTTGGGCGAAAAAAAGCCGGACGGCATGGCGCACACGCGCCATGACGCTGTCCGGCTTTCGGGGCCGAAGTGGCGAGAGGCTTAGATCTTGCCGACCAGGTCCAGCGAAGGAGCCAGGGTCTTGGCGCCTTCTTGCCACTTGGCGGGGCACACCTGGCCGGGGTTGGCGGCGGTGAACTGGGCGGCCTTGAGCTTGCGCACGGTTTCCTTCACGTCGCGGGCGATTTCGTTGGAATGCACTTCCATCGTCTTGATGACGCCGTCGGGGTTGACCACGAAGGTGCCGCGCAGGGCCAGGCCTTCTTCAGGGATGTGGACGCCGAAGGCGTTGGTCAGCTGGTGCGTGGGGTCGCCCACCAGCGGGAACTTGGCCTTGCCCACGGCGGGCGAGGTTTCGTGCCACACCTTGTGCGAGAAGTGCGTGTCGGTCGTCACGATGTACACCTCGGCGCCGGCCTTCTGGAACTCGGCGTAGTTGTCCGCAGCGTCCTCGATCTCGGTGGGGCAGTTGAAGGTAAAGGCAGCCGGCATGAAGATCAGCACGGACCACTTGCCCTTCAGGTCGGCTTCGGTCAGGTCGATGAACTCACCCTTGCCGTTGCGGTTCACGAAGGCAGTGGTCTTGAAGGGCTGGACTTGCGAATTGATCAGGGACATTGCGATTTCCTTGTGGTGGGTTGATTGAACAACGAGGTGAAGTGTAGGCCGCCCGAAACAATCAATCCAATCAATTGAATAAATTGTTTTGATTGCTTATGACTATCCAAGAACACCTGCGCCCGGACTGTAGCGCGCAGGGCCAAACCGCAAAGCGGCACGGGGAATCAGTGTAGGAATCCGAGGTGACGGACGCGTGTCGCGGTCATCCCCGCGGATGGCAGACCCCCGCCCTGCTTGGTACCGCGATGCGAATGCAAACGCCTCTCACGCTCACGCGCAGCCCGCGCGGCCGATTGGGGGCATTGGCTTGCGGCAACCCGGTACAGCGTCAACAATGCGGCCCACTGTCATTCCACGAAAAGAGAGGCCCCATGAAAGGCGATCCCCAAGTCATTGCGCACCTGCAGGCGCAGCTCAAGAACGAACTCACGGCAATCAACCAGTACTTTCTGCACTACCGCATGCTCAAGCACTGGGGTTTCGACAAGCTGGCCAAAAAGGAGTACGCCGAGTCGATCGGCGAGATGAAGCACGCCGACTGGCTGATGGACCGCATCTTCACGCTCGACGGCCTGCCCAACCTGCAGGACCTGGGCAAGCTCCAGGTGGGTGAAGACGTGCCCGAGATCCTGGCCTGCGACCTGCGCTCCGAACTCGGCGCCCAGGCCACCATCAAGGACGGCATTGCGCACTGCGAGGCCGTGCGCGACTACGTCTCGCGCGACCTGCTGCAAAAGATCCTGGACGACACCGAGGAGCACATCGACTTCCTCGAAACCCAGATCGACCTGATCGGCAAGGTGGGACTGCAGAACTACCTGCAGTCGCAGATGGGCGAGATCGAGTAAGCCCGGCCAGCGCTACGTGTCACCCAAGCCCGCAGCCGCCGCAAGGCGCTTGCGGGCTTTTTTGTGTGCGCAACGGCGGTGCCACAGGCTGCGCTTTCGCGGCAAGCAGCCCCACAGCATTCAAGCCCAAAAAAGCGGCTTGTGCTTGTCTGCTCTGCATAAGCAGCTATCAAAAACAGAGCAAACGGCTGCCGCCGAGCACACCGCCCTGCCCCATCGCCAGCGGCGCCCACGGTGGCCTGGCAGGCCAGCGCGGGCTGCGGCCGCTGCGTCAGTCGGCCGCCACCGCCAGGAAGTCGCGGCTGATGCCCATGCCCAGGTCGTTCACGCGGTCGAGGAACTGCGTGAGGAACGCATGCAGCCCCGTGGCCAGGATCTCGTCGATACGGCCGTACTGCAGGTCGGACAGCAGGCGACCCGCACGGCGCTGCGTTTCAGACGACTGCGCGTTGGCCACCACGGCCAGGTTGTCCACCACCTCGCGCATGCTGGCGTGCAGCGAACGCGGCATGTCGCGGCGCAGGATCAGCAGGTCGGCCACGCGGCCCGGCGTGATCACGTCGCGGTACACCTTGCGGTAGACCTCGAAGGCCGAGACGCTGCGCAGGATCGCGCTCCAGTGGTAGAAGTCGGCCTCCTGATTGCGCTCGCCGGGGCGGCCAAAGAAGTCGTTTTCGACCGCGTGGAACTTCACATCCAGCAAGCGCGCCGTGTTGTCGGCCCGCTCCAGGAAGGTGCCCAGGCGCAGGAAGTGAAACGCCTCGTCCTGCAGCATGGTGCCCAACGTGACGCCGCGCGACAGGTGCGAGCGGTGCTTGACCCATTCAAAGAACTGGCCCGGGTCGCGCTCGAACGCATCGCCTTCGAGCAGGCGGCCCACTTCAAGCCAGGTCTGGTTCTGGGTTTCCCAGACTTCGGTGGTGAGTGCGCCGCGCACGGCACGGGCGTTCTCACGCGCCGCACGCAGGCACGACACGATGGACGACGGGTTGTTGCCATCGCGCACCATGAAGTCCAGCACCCCGGCGGGCGTGACCTCGCCGTGCCGCGCGGTGTAGGCCGGAATCAGCTCGCTGATGGACAGCAGCCCCAGCCAGCCTTCCTGCGCCTTGTCGGCCGACTGCGGCAGCAGCGAGGTTTCGTAGCTCACATTCAGCATGCGGGCGGTGTTCTCTGCCCGCTCGGTATAGCGGGACATCCAGAACAAATGGTCGGCAGTGCGGCTCAGCATAGGCCCTCCAGGGGCAGAGAACCCCGCACGTGCTGCGCACGCACGGGGCAAATCATGGGGACGGCGCTACCGGTGGCAGCGCATGCGGGGTGGCGGGAATCGGCAGGCATGCGCATGGCTCACCCCTCTCCCAGCACCCAGGTGTCCTTGGTGCCGCCACCCTGGGACGAGTTGACGACCAGCGAACCTTCCTGCAACGCCACGCGCGTAAGGCCGCCGGCCACCATCTGCACCTTCTGGCCGCTGAGCACGAACGGCCGCAGGTCGATGTGCCGCGGGGCGATGCCCGACTCGACGTACGTGGGGCAGCTCGACAGGCTCAACGTGGGCTGCGCGATGTAGCCCGACGGATTGGCCAGCAGCGCACCGCGGAAGGCCTCGATCTCGGCGCGCGAGGCGGCTGGGCCGATCAGCATGCCGTAGCCACCGGCGCCATGCACTTCCTTGACCACCAGCTCGTCGAGGTGGGCCAGTACGTACTGCAGGTCGTCCGGCTTGCGGCACAGCCAGGTGGGCACGTTGGCCAGGATGGGCTCTTCGCCCAGGTAGAAGCGGATCATCTCGGGCACATACGGGTACACCGACTTGTCGTCGGCCACGCCGGTGCCCACGGCATTGCAGATGGCCACGTTGCCCGCGCGGTACGCGGCCATCAACCCCGCGCAGCCCAGGGTGGACTGGGGACGGAACACGCGCGGGTCGAGGAAGTCGTCGTCCACGCGGCGGTAGATCACGTCCACGCGCTGCAGGCCTTGGGTGGTGCGCATGTACACAAAGTTGTCGCGCACCACGAGGTCTTGCCCTTCGACCAGTTCCACGCCCATCTGCTGGGCCAGGAATGCATGCTCGAAGTACGCGCTGTTGTACATGCCGGGCGTGAGCACCACCACCGTGGGCTCGGACGCGCCAGCCGGGGCGCTGGCCCGCAGGGTGTCGAGCAGCATGTCGGGGTAATGCGCCACCGGCGCCACCTTGTGCAGGCTGAACAGTTCGGGGAACAGCCGCATCATCATCTTGCGGTTCTCGAGCATGTAGCTCACGCCGCTGGGCACGCGCAGGTTGTCTTCGAGCACGTAGTACACGCCTTCACCGCTGGCGTCGGGCGCGCGCACGATGTCGATGCCCGCAATGTGCGCATACACATCGCGCGGCACGTCCACGCCCGCCATCTGCGGGCGGTACTGGGCGTTCTGCAAAATCAGGTCGGCCGGTACCACGCCCGCGCGCAGGATGTCCTGCTGGTGGTACACGTCGTGGATGAACCGGTTGAGGGCCGTAACGCGCTGCACCAGGCCCTGCTGCATGCGGCTCCACTCGTGGCCCGGAATGATGCGCGGGATCAGGTCGAAGGGAATCAGGCGTTCGCTGCCTGCGCCGGTTTCGTCCTTGGCGCCATACACCGCAAAGGTGATGCCCACGCGGCGGAAGATCATTTCTGCCTCGGCCCGGCGGGCCTGCATGGCCGCTTCGGGCTGGCGCGACAGCCAGTGGCCGTAGCGTTGGTAATGCTCGCGCACGTCGCTGCCGTCGAAGGGCAGCGTCGCGTACATCTCGTCAAATTTCTGCATGAACGGGCCTCCTGCGGTCAGGATAGCAAGGAATGCGCCCACTCAGCGCGACAGGCGGCGCCCACAGGGCCGCGCGCACTCAAGGGGTTCGTACCCCGACCGTCGAGGCACTGCCGGTATGGCCCCCTGCGTGCTGCCAGTAGCGGCGCTCGCGTTCACGCTCGCACACCACGGCGTCAGGCCGCGCAGACGACCACTGCGCTGCGCCGCACTGCGGTGTCTGCACCACGGCCACGCCCTGGGCGCGGTAGCGTGCCAGCACGTCGGGCGCCGGATGGCCGTAGCGGTTGGCCACGCCCGCCTGCACCAAAGCGGTGCGCGGTGCCACAGCCTGCAAAAACGCGGCGGTGGACGACGTACGGCTGCCGTGGTGCGGCACCAGCAGCCAGTCGGCGGCCAGCGGTGCGCCCGCCTGCACCAGCGCCTGCTCCTGGGCAGCCTCGATGTCGCCCGTAAGCAGCGCGGCCGCGCCAGGCACGCCCCCGATGTCTGCGGCCTCCACGCGCAGCACGCAGCTCAGCGTGTTGGGGCGTGGTTCCGGCCGGCCCGGCAGGGGTTCCGGCCAGGCCGTCTGCGGGTGCAGCACCTCAAAGCGCACGCCATCCCATTCCCAGCGCTGGCCTGCCGAGCACGGCTGCACGGGCCGCAATACCGCGAGCGCATGGCCGGGTTCCAGCGATGCGAGCACGTCGGCCTGCGGATGCTGGCGCAGCACCGCCTCGGCCCCGCCGGTGTGGTCGGTGTCGCGGTGGCTGATGACCAGGCGGTCGAGCCGCTCACCCGTGGCCTGCAGCAACGGCACCAGCACGCGCTCGCCTGCGTCGGCCGCAGTGCCGTAGCGCGGCCCGGCGTCGTACAACAGGCTGTGGCGCGCCGTGCGCACCAGCACCGCATTGCCCTGCCCCACGTCGGCCGCCAGCAGTTCGAACTGGCCCGGCACGGGCCGCGCTGGCTGCCACCACAGCGCGGGCAGCAGCAGCGGCAGCGCCCACACGCGCAGGGCCCAGGGGCCGCGCCAGGCCAGAAGGCAGCCCCCCGCCAGCGCAGCCACGCCCGCCCACAGCGGCGCTGCCGGCAGCGCCAGCACCGCCCAGGGCCAATCGGCCAGCGCTTGCAGGCCTGCCATCAGCGGCCACAGCGCCCAGGCGGCGGCGTCCCACACCGGGGGCCACAGCAGGCCCAGCAGCGACAGCGGCAACACCACGCCGGTCACCCACGGAATCGCCGCCAGGTTGGCCACCAGCCCCACCAGCGACACCTGCCCAAACCACAGCAGGCCCAGCGGCGTCAGCGCCAGCGTCACCGTCCATTGCTCATGCAGCAAGGCCTTCAATCGGGTGCTTGTGCTCTTCCCCGCTGAATAGTTTGCTATCGGATTTGTAGCAAACAGAATCCCCACGGCCACGAAGCTCAACCAGAAGCCCGGCTGCCACAGCGCCCACGGATCGATCAGCACCACCACGCCCGCCACCGCCGCCCACACCACCGGCCAGGGCCACACCAGCCCCGCCAGCCGCAGCGCTGCCACCGTGGCCAGCATGAGCACGGTACGCTGGGCCGGCACGCCCCAGCCGCTGAACAGCGCATAGGCCGCCGCCAGCATCACCCCGGCCAGCAACGCCGCCCGGGGCGCAGGCACGGCATGGCAGCAGCGCGCACTGCGCCGCCACAGGGCCCCCACTCCCGCTGCCGCCAGCCAGGCAAACAGGGTGATGTGCAGACCACTGATGCTCATGAGGTGCGCCACGCCGGTGGCGCGGAACACGTCCCAGTCGGCGCGGTCGATCATGCGCTGGTCGCCCGTGACCAACGCCGCCACCACCCCGGCGCGGCGATCTTGTGCAGGGTCATCGCCCCCGGCCAGGCGCTGCACGATGGCGTCACGCACCCGCTGGCGCAAGGCCTGCACAGGCGCCTGCGCCGTGCTCCCCAGGCGCTCGGGCGGCGCATCGCGCAGCCCGGCGCGCACCGAGCCCACGGCCTGCACGCCCTGCTCCCACATCCAGAGTTCGTAGTCAAAGCCGTGCGGGTTGCGCGCGCCCTGCGGTGGGCGCAAGCGCAGGGTGAAGGCCCAACGCTCGCCTGCGCGCACGTCGGGCGGCAGCCGTTGCAGGTCGGCCGCAAGGCCCGGCCCTGCCTGCCAGACCCCGCCCCACCAGCCCACATCCACCCGCCGGGGCAAGCGCACGGCCTGCCCGTCCAGCGTCGCCGCAGACTCCACCGACAACCGCAGACGCACGCCCAGCTCCGTGCGCTGGGGCATGGCGTCCACTACGGCCACCACGCGCAGATCGTGCCCGGCCAGCGCCACATCCAGTGCATCCGCCTGGTACGCAAGCGCGCGCCAGCCGGTGGCTGCGAACGCCCATGCCGCCAATGCAATCGCCAGCCATGCCCAGCCAAGACCACGCGGGGTGCCGCGCACGCGCTGCAGCCACAGCCCCAGGCCCACCACCGCCGCGCCCCCCAGCGCCAACGCACCGTAGAACACCGCGGGCCACAGTTGCGCCTGCTGAAGCTGCGCAGCGGTGCCCGCCAGAACCCCAGCACAGCCCGGCACGACGCTGCTGGCCAGGGACGGCCGCGGGAGCCCGGTGGTCTGTGCCGGTGTGGCCACGGAGGGCGGCAGATCCATCATGCGTGCGATCGTGCCCCAAAGTGCCGCCCGCAGCGCATGCGCAGGCCGGTGCAGGCGGGGCGCTGTGCCTTTTGTGTAACACTCCCGGGCGGCCGGCAGGCCCCGGCGGCCCACCGCCACGGCAGCCACGGTCCGGCCGCATCCCTTGACCACAACTCCAGAGACGACCATGAGCGTTTACGACCAGCTTTCTGCCCTCCAGATCACCCTGCCGCCCGTGGCCACCCCGGCGGCTGCCTACGTGCCTTACGTGCAGACCGGCAACCTCGTGTTTTTGAGCGGCCACATCGCCCGCAAGGACGGCAAGCCCTGGGCGGGACAGCTGGGCAGCGCCATCGGCACCGAAGAAGGCAAGGCCGCCGCCCGCGCCGTGGCGATCGACCTGATGGCCACGCTGCAAGCCGCCTGCGGCGGCGACCTGAACCGCGTGCGTCGCATCGTCAAGGTGATGAGTCTGGTGAATTCCACGCCCACCTTCACCGAACAGCATCTGGTGACCAACGGCTGCAGCGAACTGTTGGGCCAGGTGTTCGGCGACAAGGGCGTGCATGCGCGCAGCGCCTTCGGCGTGGCGCAGATCCCGATGGGCGCCTGCGTCGAAATTGAACTGATTGCCGAAATCGGCTGATCCTCGGAACACGGGCTGGCGCCATGGGCCAGCCCCAGGCCCAGGGCTTGGCCCACGCGGCACGCCTGCAGGCGTGCCGCGCATCCCCAGCCCACCCTCTACGTCCAGCGCACCCTCTTCTACACCGGGTGCAAGGACGCCTTGAGGCTCAGAACGACTCCCAATCCCCGTCGGATTCGGACGCCTTGCCTGCCGGTTTGCCCGGCGCAGGTTTGGCAGTTGGCGCCGATGCAATGCGCGCGGGCGCTGGCGCGCGCGGCACAGCAGCAGGACGCGGGGCGGCCGGCAGCGGCGCTGGTGCAGCCGCAGCCCGGGGGGCCACGGCGCGCGGTGCCGCAGTGGACATACCGCCCGCGGTGCGGAACACGGCCACCACCTGGGCCAACTGGTCGGCCTGCTCGCGCAGGCTTTGGGCCGCCGCCGCACTTTCTTCGACCAACGCGGCGTTTTGCTGGGTCATCTGGTCGAGATTGCCCACCGCCTGGTTGACCTGCGACACCCCGGCACTCTGCTCGGACGCGGCCGCGGTGATCTCGCCGATCATGTCGGTCACACGCTGCACGGAACGCACGATGTCTTCCATGGTGGTGCCTGCGTCGGCCACCAGGCGTGTGCCGGTTTCCACCTTCTCGACCGACGCGTGGATCAGGCTCTTGATCTCCTTAGCCGCCTCGGCGCTGCGTTGGGCCAGGGTGCGCACCTCGCCCGCCACCACCGCAAATCCGCGGCCCTGCTCGCCAGCACGGGCGGCTTCCACAGCGGCGTTCAGGGCCAGGATGTTGGTCTGGAACGCAATGCCATCGATCACGCTGATGATGTCCGCAATCTTCTGGCTGCTCTGGTTGATGTCCTGCATGGTGGACACGACCTGCGTGACCACTTCGCCGCCCTTGCGCGCCACGCTGGTGGCGCTGTTGGCCAGGCTGCTGGCCTGCTGGGCGCTGCTGGCGCTTTGCTGGATGGTGCTGGTGAACTGCTCCATTGCAGCTGCCGTTTCTTGCAGGTTGCTCGACGTCTGCTCGGTGCGCGACGACAGGTCCTGGTTGCCGGTGGCAATCTCGGCGCTGGCAATGGCGATGCTGTCGGTGGACTGCCGCACCTGGTGCACCAGGCGGCCGAGCGATTCACACATGGCATACAAAGACCGCAGCAGGTCGCCAAATTCGTCGGCCCGCGTCACGGTGCCCTGGGCGGTCAGGTCGCCTGCGGCAATGCGGGCCGCCATTTCGTTGGCCTGCTGCAGCGGCTGCAGGATGCTGCGGATCAGGAAGAAAGCCCCCACGGCAATGAACACCAGCACCAGCCCCGATGCCGTGGCCGCGATCTTGATGGTCATCATGCGCGACTCGGCAATGGCCTGGAGCTCGCGCGCGGCCGTTTGCTGCTGGAGCTGCACGAAGTCGCGCAGCGTCTGCACATAGGCCGTCACCGCCGGGTTGTACCGATCGCGCACGAGTTTGATGGCCGCTTCGGCATTGCCGTCCGACTTGAGCTTGCGCGCCTCATTGCGCAAGTCGATCATGGTCTTGCGCGACGCCGCGATCTTGGCCATCTGCGCCTTGTCGGCGTCCGAGGTGGCAATGGCCTCAAGCGACTTCTGCAGTTCGCTGATCTGCGCCGATGTGGCCGCGATGGCGTCCTTGAATTCGGCTTCCACCAGCGCATCGGAGCTCAGAATCAGAGCCAGCGTGCGGGCTGCGTTCATCTCGGTGAGACCCACCCACCGGATCGCGCCCTGGACGCGCTCGTTCATTTGCGCGTTGACGCTGTCGGCCACCTTTTGCGCTGTGGCCGAACGGTAGGCTGCAAAACCGATCACCGAGACCATCATGGTCACGATGATCACCACGGAAAGCCAGAGTTTTTGAGCAATGCGCAGCCGCTGGATCATTCGCAGTCTCCTTGCCAAAGTTGAATCAATCTGTAACCGATCTTGCTCTTTTTCTGCGCCCAATTCAACGGAACAAACCCAGGGGGACTGTGTGATGTCGCGCTCGGGAAGCGTTGCAAAGCCCTCGACTGGATAAACAGGTGCGGATCAGGCGAGGAGCCGCAACGCGTTTTGCAGCCCATCGCAGGGCAACCGGCCACAAAAGCAACGCAATGGCCTGACCGCGGCTGTGCAAGCGCAAACCGCACGGCGTTGCGCAGAGCCTTGCCTGGCGACCAACCACAGCCCTACACAGGCACCCCGGGCGGCCGGGGACGCAGCGCTGTGGATGCGGGCACGACCTACTCGACGCGGAGCACCACCGCTGGCTTGAAGCCCAGGTCGGCCGCCTTGCCCTTGCGGGCGCGTGCACCCCGGGCGTTGTTCAGGCTGCGGATCTCCAGCGTTTCATCGCGCGGCTTACCGCCCCGTCCGACACCCTCCAGGCGCACGCTGCGGGTGTAAGCGGCTGCACCGGCCAGTTGGTCTTTGGGTTCCAGGTCGATCAGCAGCAGACCACGGCCGCCGTTGGCCATGGTCTTGAGCTCGGCAATCTCGAACGTGAGAATGCGCCCGCCCGCCGATGCACAGCACACATGGGTGGCATCGGGCCAAGGCTGGCTGCCCGAGCCCCCCGCCACGGGCGACGGCTTGCACAGCGTTTCACCTTCGCCCAGCGACAGGAAGGCCTTGCCGCCCTTCTGGCGCGACACCATGTGCTCCACCGCAGCGATGAAGCCATAGCCCCCCGACCCCGCCAGCAGCAGCATGGCCCCTGAGGGCCCGGCAAAGTAGTGCGCGGGCTGGGTGCCCGATTCGAGATCGATCAGCGTCGTGACCGGCTGGCCATCGCCACGGCCACCGGGCAGCGCCGACACCGGCACCGAATACACCCGCCCGTTGCTGCCAAAAATCAGCAGCTGGTCGACGGTGCGGCACTCGAAGGTGCCATACAGGCCATCGCCCGCCTTGAAGGCGAAGCTGCCCGCGTCGTGCCCGTGGCCCTGGCGCGCGCGCACCCAGCCCTTGGCCGACACCACCACCGTGACGGGTTCGTCGAGCACGCGCACTTCGGCCACGGCCTTCTTTTCGGCCTGGATCAGCGTACGGCGCGCGTCGGCAAACTGCTTCGCATCGGCCTCGATCTCGCGCACCATCAGCCGCTTGAGCGAGGCGGGGTTGCCCAGCACGTCTTCGAGCTTGCCCTGCTCGGTGCGCAGCTCGGCCAGTTCTTGCTCGATGCGGATGGCTTCGAGCCGCGCAAGCTGGCGCAGGCGGATTTCGAGGATGTCTTCCGCCTGGCGCTCGCTCAAGCGGAAGCGCTCCATCAGCGCGGCCTTGGGTTCATCGCTGCCGCGGATGATGGCAATCACCTCGTCGATGTTCAGCAGCACCAGCTGCCGGCCTTCGAGGATATGGATGCGGTCCAGCACCTTGGCCAGGCGGTGCTCCGAGCGCCGCGTGATCGTGCTCTGGCGGAAGCTCACCCACTCTTCGAGCATGTCGCGCAGCGACTTCTGCGTGGGCCGACCGTCGAGCCCGACCATGGTGAGGTTGATCGGGGCCGAGGTTTCAAGGCTGGTGTGGGCCAGCAGCACTTGGGTCAGGTCCTGCTGCGGCACCTTGCCCGTCTTGGGCTCGAACACCAGGCGCACGGGTGCGTCCTTGCTCGACTCGTCGCGCACGCCGTCGAGCACAGCCAGCAGCGTGGCCTTGAGCTGGGTCTGGTCCTGCGTGAGCGCCTTCTTGCCGGTCTTGACCTTGGGGTTGGTCAGCTCCTCGATCTCTTCGAGCACCTTCTGCGCCGACACGCCCGGCGGCAGCTCGGTCACCACCATCTGCCACTGGCCGCGCGCCAGGTCTTCGATCTTCCAGCGCGCGCGCACCTTGAGGCTGCCCCGGCCCGTACGGTAGGCGTCCTGGATGTCGGCCGTGCTGCTGATGATCTGCCCGCCACCCGGGTAGTCGGGGCCGGGAATCAGCGCGAACAGCTCCTCGTCGGTGAGCTTGGGGTTCTTGACCAGGGCGACGCAGGCATCAGCCACTTCGCGTAGGTTGTGGCTCGGGATCTCGGTGGCCAGGCCCACGGCGATGCCGCTGGCGCCGTTGAGCAGCGCGAACGGCAGGCGTGCGGGCAGTTGGCGCGGCTCCTGCGTGCTGCCGTCGTAGTTGGGCATGAAATCGACCGTGCCTTCGTCGATCTCGTCGAGCAGCAGGCTGGTGATGCGCGACAGGCGGGCCTCGGTGTAGCGCATGGCGGCCGCGCCGTCGCCGTCGCGGCTGCCGAAATTGCCCTGGCCATCGATCAGCGGATAGCGCTGCGCAAAGTCCTGCGCCATGCGCACCAGCGCGTCGTAGGCCGACTGGTCGCCGTGCGGATGAAAGCGGCCGAGCACATCGCCCACCACGCGGGCGCTCTTGACGGGCTTGGCCGCCACGTTGCGGCTGGCGCCGCTGTAGCCCAGGCCCATGCGGTCCATCGCGTACAGGATGCGGCGCTGCACGGGCTTGAGGCCGTCGCACACGTCGGGCAGCGCGCGGCCTTTGACGACCGAGAGCGCGTATTCAAGGTAGGCGCGCTGCGCATAGCCGCCCAGGGTGATGGCATCGTCGTCACCGGCGGTCTGCAGCAGAGGAAGGGTGGAGTCGGACATTCGGCTTCAGCAGTTCAATCGGGGCGCGCCAGGCGGCGCAACAGGCAGATCGTGGGGCAGGCGGGCGGGCTCAGACGTCCACTTCCACGGCATCGCCGTGCAGTTCCATCAGCTCGCGGCGGGCTGCGGCCTCGCCCTTGCCCATGAGCTTGGTGATCAGACCTTCGGTGGAGGCAAAGTCCAGCGTGCCCAGCTGCACCGGCAGCAGGCGGCGCGTATCAGGGTTGAGCGTGGTTTCCCAGAGCTGCTCGGCGTTCATCTCGCCCAGGCCCTTGAAGCGGCTGATCTGGCACTTCTCGCGCGGCACGCCGTCTTTGGCGCACTTGTCGAGGATGGCCTGCAGCTCGCCGTCATCCAGCGCGTAGAGCTTGGCGGCTGGTTTCTTGCCGCGGGCGGGGACGTCCACGCGGAACAGCGGGGGCCGGGCCACGTACACATGGCCGCGCTCGATGAGCTTGGGAAAGTGGCGGAAAAACAGCGTGAGCAGCAGCACCTGGATGTGCGCACCGTCGACGTCGGCGTCCGACAGGATGCACACCTTGCCGTAGCGCAGGCCCGACAGGTCGGGCTCGTCATTCGGGCCGTGGGGGTCAACGCCGATGGCCACGGAAATGTCGTGCACTTCGGTGTTGGCAAACAGCCGGTCGCGGTCCACCTCCCAGGTGTTGAGCACCTTGCCGCGCAGCGGCAGCACAGCCTGGCATTCCTTGTCGCGGCCCATCTTGGCGCTGCCGCCGGCCGAATCGCCCTCGACCAGGAACACCTCGTTGTGCGCAATGTCGCGGCTTTCGCAGTCGGTGAGCTTGCCGGGCAGCACGGCCACGCCCGAGCCCTTGCGCTTTTCGACCTTCTGGCCTGCCTTCTGGCGGGTCTGCGCGGCCTTGATGGCGAGTTCGGCCAGCTTCTTGCCGTAGTCCACATGCTGGTTGAGCCACAGCTCCAGTGCGGGCCGCACAAAGCCCGATACCAGGCGCACGGCATCGCGCGAATTGAGCCGCTCCTTGATCTGCCCCTGGAATTGCGGGTCCAGCACCTTGGCATTGAGCACGTAGCTGGCGCGCGCAAACACGTCTTCGGGCATCAGCTTCACGCCCTTGGGCAGGAGCGAGTGCAGCTCGATGAAGCCCTTGACGGCCTGGAACAGGCCGTCGCGCAGGCCGCTTTCATGCGTGCCGCCTGCGGTGGTCGGGATGAGGTTGACGTAGCTCTCGCGCACTGGCGAGCCGTCTTCGGTAAAGGCCACGCACCAGGCGGCGCCCTCGCCTTCGGCAAAGCTGTCGTTGCCACTGTCGGCAAAGCCTTCGCCCTCGAACAGCGGAATCACCGGGTCGGCCGACAGTGTCTGCTGCAGGTAGTCGCGCAGGCCGCCTTTGTACTGCCAGGTCTGGGTTTCGCGGGTCTTTTCGTTCAACAGCGTCACCGCCACGCCGGGCATGAGCACGGCCTTGCTGCGCAGCAGGTGCGTCAGTTCGCCCAGCGGCAAGGTGCTCGACTCGAAATACTTCGCATCGGGCCACACGCGCACCGTGGTGCCCTGCTTGCGCTCGCCGGGCTCCAGCGGGCGCGCCACCAGCGGCTCGACCACGTCGCCACCTGCAAACACCAGGCGGGCGGCCTGGCCCTCGCGGTGGCTGGTCACTTCGAGCCGGGTGGCCAGGGCGTTGGTCACGCTCACGCCCACGCCGTGCAGGCCACCCGAGAAGCTGTACGCCCCGCCCTTGCCCTTGTCGAACTTGCCGCCCGCGTGCAGGCGGGTGAACACCAGCTCGATCACCGGTGCTTTTTCTTCGGGGTGCAGGCCGAAGGGGATGCCGCGCCCGTCGTCCTCAATGCCGACCGAACCGTCGGCATGCAGCGTCACGCGGATCTTCTTGCCGAAGCCCGCCAGGGCTTCATCGGCGGCGTTGTCCAGCACCTCCTGCACGATGTGCAGCGGGTTGTCGGTGCGGGTGTACATGCCCGGGCGCTGCTTGACGGGCTCCAGGCCCTTGAGCACGCGGATCGAGCCTTCGGAATAGTCGCTCGCGGCGGTGGAGGTCGGTTTCGTGGCCATGGCGGCGGATTGTAGTGCGGCGGCACGGCGAGAGCTGGATAAAACCACAGCCCTGCGTGCACCACCCGGGAGCCCGGCACGAGGCTGTCAGGCAGCGCGCGGCGAACTTGGCTACATTATTTGAATGCATACCAATACGCCGAAATTGTCCATGCTGCAGGTGCTGGCCTGCGGCGCTGCCATCGTCACGCTGTCCATGGGCATCCGGCATGGCTTCGGCCTGTGGCTGCAGCCCATCACCCAGGAGATGGGCTGGACGCGCCAGACCTTTGCACTGGCGGTGGCCATCCAGAACCTGTCTTGGGGCTTCATCGGCATCTTCGCGGGCATGGCGGCCGACCGCTTTGGCGCGTTCCGCGTGCTGATCGCCGGTGCAGCGCTGTATGCAGCGGGCCTGGCGGGCATGGCCCTGTCGCCCACGCCGTTGATGTTTGCGCTGACCACCGGGGTGCTGATCGGCGCAGCGCAGGCTGGCACCACGTATGCCGTGATCTACGGCGTGCTGGGTCGGCAGATCGCGCCCGAAAAACGCTCCTGGGCCATGGGTGTGGCGGCCGCGGCCGGCTCGTTCGGGCAGTTTCTGATGGTACCGGTGGAGGGCTGGCTGATCGCCAGCCTGGGCTGGAAGGAAGCGCTGTTGGCCCTGTCGGCCATGGTGCTGCTCATCGTGCCGCTGGCCTTCGGTCTGCGCGAGCCGGGCTTTGGCAACGGCGCGCCCGCCGCCCCCCGCGAACAGACCATCGCCCAGGCGGTGGGCGAAGCCATGCGCTACCCGAGCTTTCTGCTGCTGATGGCGGGCTACTTCGTCTGCGGCTTCCAGGTGGTGTTCATCGGCGTACACATGCCCAGTTATCTCAAGGACCAGGGCCTGTCGCCGCAGGTGGCCAGCTATGCGCTCGCGCTGATCGGGCTGTTCAACGTGTTCGGTACCTACATCGCAGGCTCGCTGGGCCAGCGCATGCCCAAGCGCTTCATCCTGTCCTTCATCTACTTCGCGCGGGCAGTGGCCATTGCGGTGTTCCTGTCGGTGCCGCTGTCGCCGCTGTCGGTGTACGTGTTCTCGGCCGTGATGGGCACGCTGTGGCTGTCCACCGTGCCGCCCACCAATGCCACCATTGCGCAGATCTTTGGCGTGCAGCATCTGTCGATGCTCGGCGGGTTCGTGTTCTTCAGCCACCAGATCGGCAGCTTCATGGGCGTGTGGCTGGGCGGCTATTTGTACGACGTGACCGGCAGCTACGACCTGGTCTGGTACATCGCCATCGGTCTGGGGGTGCTGGCCGGGCTGGTGAACCTGCCCATCCGCGAAAGCGCTATCGTGCGCGCCCCCGCGCAGCCCGCACGCGCCTGAACCCGATTGAGCACCATGCACAACCCCACGACCCCGCCGCCTGCAGCGCCTGCGCTGGTCACCCCGGCCACAGGTCGCGCGGCCCTGTGGTGGCGCTGGCTCGGCGGCCTGCTGGCGGTGCTTGCCTGCCTGGCGGTGTTCGGGCTCTACACCGCCCCTGGCTTCATGGTGCAATTGGCGGATCAGGTCTGGGCCTGCTTCTGAGCCTTGGGGCACCCGCCCGGCATATGTGCCATATCGGCTGCTTGTGCTTATTATTCAAGCACGAGCAGCTATCAATCTAATAGCAAACCATGCATGGAACCGAAGCACCATCGGCTTGGGTGCAGCGCTGGGCCCATCTGCTGCCCCCAGGCGGCACCGTGCTCGATGTGGCCTGCGGCGCAGGCCGACACCTGAAGTGGCTGGCAGCGCAAGGCCACCGCGTGACCGGGGTGGACCGCGACCCTGAAGCCCTGGCCGCCTGCGGCGCGGCGGGCGAATGCATCGCCGCCGACATTGAAAACGGCCCCTGGCCCCTGCCCGGCCGGCGCTTCGATGCGGTGGTGGTCACGAACTACCTGTGGCGCCCGTTGTGGCCCACGCTGCTGGAGAGTCTGGCCCCGGGCGGCGTGCTGCTGTACGAAACCTTTGCCCATGGCCAGGCCAGCGTGGGGCGCCCCGCGCGGCCCGAGTTTCTGCTGCAGCCGGGGGAGTTGCTGCAGCGCTGCGCAGGCCTGCGCATCGTGGCGTATGAAGACGGCTTTCTTGATGCACCCGCACGCTTCGTGCAGCGCGTTGCCGCGGTGCGGGAAACACCGCACGCCGACGCCCCGCCGCGTCATCTTCTGGCGCCCGGGCATCGTTAGAATGCCCGTTTACCGTTTTCTTCTGCGGACATGACTTCTCACTCCGTCCCCCTGACCGGCAGCATCGTCGCCCTCGTCACGCCCATGCATGAGGACGGCAGCGTCGACTACCCCGCGCTGCGCAAACTCATCGACTGGCACATTGCCGAGGGCACCGACTGCATCGGCGTGGTGGGCACCACGGGCGAATCGCCCACGGTGAACGTGGAAGAACACTGCGAGATCATCCGCGTGGCCGTGGAACAGGCTGCCAAGCGCGTGCCCATCATGGCGGGGTGCGGCGCCAACTCGACGGCCGAGGCCATCGAACTCGCCCGCTTCGCCAAGAAGGTGGGGGCCGACAGCCAACTGCAGGTGGTGCCCTACTACAACAAGCCCACGCAGGAAGGCCAGTACCAGCACTTCAAGGCGATTGCCGAGGCCGTGGGCGACCTGCCGACCATTCTGTACAACGTGCCGGGCCGCTCGGTGGCCGATATGCAGCACGACACCGTGCTGCGCCTGGCGCAGATTCCAGGCATCGTCGGCATCAAGGAAGCCACGGGCAACATCGAGCGCGCGCAGTGGCTGATCCGCGAAGCGCCCAAGGGCTTTGGCATCTACTCGGGCGACGATCCGACCGCCGTGGCCCTGATGCTCTGCGGCGGCCACGGCAACGTGAGCGTCACCGCCAACGTCGCGCCGCGCCTGATGCACGAGCTGTGCGTGGCCGCCATCGCTGGCGATGTCAAGCGCGCCATGGAGATCCAGCTGCGCCTGATGCCCGTCCACAAGCACCTGTTTGTCGAGGCCAACCCCATCCCCGTGAAGTGGGCGCTGGCGCGCATGGGCCTGTGCGGCGGTACGCTGCGCCTGCCCATGACGCCGCTCACGGCCGCCAACCAGCCCGTGGTGGAAGGCGCTCTTCGCGCCGCCGGCCTGCTCTGACCCGTCGCCGTGGCTCCCACTGCGACGCCCGCGAAACAACCTGAGGACAACCGCGTGAATCACCCTGCACGACTGGGCCTTCTGGCCCTTGCCCTGGCCATGGCGGGCTGCTCCGTCCTGGAAGGCGACAAGATCGACTACAAGAGCGCCGCCAAGGGCTCCACGCTCGAAGTACCGCCGGATCTGACACAACTGTCTCGCGACACCCGCTACGCCGTGCCGGGCACCAGCGTGTCGGCCGCCGCCATGCAGGCGGGCCAGGCGGCGCGCCCGGTGGGCACAGCCAACACAGCGCCCGCCACGCTGTCAGATGTGCGTATCGAACGCGACGGCAACCAGCGCTGGCTCGTGGTGTCGCGCCCAGCCGACCAACTCTGGGAGCCGGTGCGCGACTTCTGGCTGCAAAACGGTTTCACGCTCGACCTGGACCAGGCCAACCTCGGCATCATGGAAACCGACTGGGCCGAAAACCGCGCCAAGCTGCCCCAGGACATCATCCGCTCCACACTGGGCAAGCTGATCGACTCGGTGTATTCGACAGGTGAGCGCGACCGTTTTCGCACACGCCTGGAGCGCAATGCCAGCGGCGGCACCGACATCTACATCAGCCACCGCGGCCTGATCGAGGTCTACAACAGCAGCACCAAGGACACCACCGTCTGGCAACCGCGCGCCAACGATCCCGAGCTCGAAACCGAATTCCTGCGTCGGCTGATGGTCAAGCTCGGTGTGAGCGAGGAACAGGCCAAAGCGGTCGCTGCCGCGCCGGCCACCCGTGCGCCTGCCGCCCGCGTGGTCAATGTGGGCAACACCCCAGCCGTGCAGCTCGAAGAAGCCTTCGACCGCGCGTGGCGCCGCGTGGGCCTGGCACTGGACCGCACCGGCTTCACCGTGGAAGACCGCAACCGCAGTGAAGGCGTGTACTTCGTGCGCTACGTGGCCCCCGACGCGCAGAAGAAGGAGCCGGGCTTCCTGGGCAAACTGTTCAGCAGCGCTGCACCGGCAAAGCCGCCACTCAAGTACCGCATCGTGGTGCGTAGCCAGGGCAGTGCGACCACCGTGTCGGTTCTCAACGAGGCCGGTGCGCCCGAAAGCTCTGCCAATGCAGAGCGTATCGTGCGCGTGATCGCCGACGAACTGAAGTAAGCCGCCTTGGTGTGAGGCTCCGAAAGGGGCTGCACAACACAACGCCCTGCCCATGCGCGGGGCGTTGTCTTTTGTGGAGTGCGGCTCTCGCACAGCGTCCTTGATGGTCGTCCTGGACTGAAACAGAACACCACGAAACAGCAGCCATAAAAAAACCCCATGCGAATGGCATGGGGTTTGTGGACCACAGGCCGCGGCGCGGGTCCGCAGGCCAGGTCAAGCCGGATTACTTGGCGGCGGAAGCAGCACCAGCAGCGGCGTCGGCAGCGGCCTTGGCGGCGTCGGCGGGAGCAGCAGCGGCCGAAGCGTCGGCGGCAGGAGCAGCAGCAGCGGGGGCAGCAGCGTCGGCGGGAGCAGCAGCCGGAGCGGGTGCGGGCTCAGGTGCGGGTGCGGGAGCAGCCACCGGAGCAGGTGCCGGAGCGGGTTCTTCCTTCTTGCCACAGGCGGCGAGAGCAGCAGCAGCGACCAGGGCGGCCAGAACGAGCGACTTGTTCATTTCAAGGTTCCTAAAGGGGGAAGACAGAAATCCGGAGAACCCCGTACGCCTCGCCTCACAAAAGGCCGGTACGAAACCGCACCGACGACGGGGGCGCACCCATTTTGGTGCAGCCCGCGATTATAGGGAGATTTCGTCAATACTGACTAACACTGACATTGGCTTTACACCGCGCAGGGATTACGGGCAAGCCCTGTGAGGACTTACCCGCACGACCGCGGCCTTCACAACCCCAGCGTCGTTGCAGGAAAACCCGGACTGCTGCGGTTTTGAATCCACTCGGTCAGCGTTTCGCGCATCAGCACGCGCCGATCCGGCTCCGTTCCGCTGACCCCGACGCATCGATCCGGATCGATGCGATGCATCAGCCAGCCGGGCGACCACAGCACGCTGGGCAGATCGCTGCGGTCGGCCGAGGGGCAGCGCCGGCAGGTGATGATGTGGTCCCAGGTGCGGCGCCACTGCACAAAGCGCGCATGGCGGCGCACGATCTCGTCGTATTGCGTGGCAATGATGGTGAAGCGGCGGCCGCTGCCGGCCCAGTCGTTCAGCGCATCGGCCACCACCCGCTCGCCGAGCGGCCAATCGTGGAAGTCGTCGTCGCACAGCACGATTTCGCGCCAGCCTTCCGAAGCCGCCGTGGTCAGGGCATCGCGCACCAGCTGCTGGAAGGCCACACGCCCCTCAAACCGGCCTGTGGGCAACCCCAATGCGGCAGGTGCTGTCCGGGACCGGTCGGTGGTCATGCCAGCTCTCCGTTGCGCCAGGCCCGGCTGTGCGCCCATCCGGCATCGCACCAGGCCGACAGCAGGGACAGCGCATCGTCGCTGGCGCGGGCGAGGTCGCGCGGCTCCAGGCGGCGGGTGTCGGCCAGCTGGCGCATCAGGGCAGCGTCGCGCCCGGCTGCCCGGTAGCTTTCGCCATTGATGAAGATGTGCTTGTCGTCGTACATCATGCGGGTGCGACGGTCGAGCGCGATGGCTTCGATCATGCCGCCATCTCCGGGCTCGAACCAGACCTGGGGTTTGGGTTCGGTCAGGTACTCGCCCAGCGCGCGCTCCAGCGCCTGGGGCTCCTCCAGCGCGCGCTGCAGCGCCTCGCGTGCGAACGTGAGCAGGCCCGCTGGAATGGCACCTGGCTGCGCCACGGCAGCCTGCTGTGGATCGCGGTACACCACGGGCGGACCATCGGCATCTTCCGGCTCGTCGGCCAGGCGCGCGAGCAGTTCGCGCCCCAGCTCCGCCCGCGCCGGGGACCGAAAGCCGACCGAGTAGGTCATGCATTCGCCCTCGGCAATGCCGTCGTGGGCGTAGCGCGGCGGCAGATACAGCATGTCGCCAGGCTCCAGCACGAATTCTTCCTCGGGCTCGAACTGCGCCAGGATCTTGAGCGGAATGCCGTCGCGCAAGCTCAGATCCTTTTGACGGCCGATACGCCAGCGGCGGCGGCCATGCGCCTGCAGCAAAAAGACGTCGTAGCTGTCGAAATGGGGCCCCACGCCGCCTCCATCGGTGGCGTAGCTGATCATCAGGTCGTCCAGGCGCGCCTCGGGCACGAAGCGGAACTGCTGCATCAGCGCGTGCACAGCATCGTCGTGCAAGTCCACGCCCTGTACCAGAAGGGTCCACTCGCGCCGCGACAGGGCCGGCAATGCGCGCCGCGCAAACGGCCCATGGCGCAGCGACCATGCGCCGTCGACCTGCCGCACGAGGCGTGACTCCACCTCGTCGCGGCTGGCCAGCTCGAACAATTGCGAGCGCAGCACCGGAGGCCGGAAGCTCGGGATGGCCTGGCGCACCAGCAAGGGTTTCTTATGCCAGTGGCGGCGCATGAACTGCGCAGGCGTGAGGCCGCCCAGAAGGGCCAACGGAAGATCAATGTCCATGAAAACGGGCAGCCCCAGGGGCCGAGAGGGTCAAGCTGCGACAATTCTCCTATGGAAATCACACAACAATGCGTGGTCGCACTGACCTGGGTCCTCAAGGACACCCTAGGCGATGAACTGGATGTGCTCGACGAGCCGGTGGAGTTTTTGGTGGGCGGAGACGATCTGCTCCCCAAGATTGAACAAGCCTTGCAGGGCCATGGCGTGGGTGCGAGCCTGCAACTGCACCTGGAGCCCGAGGATGCGTTTGGCGACTTCAAAGACCAACTGCTGTTCCTGGAGCCGCGCCATCTGTTCCCCGCCGAGATTGAAGAAGGTATGACCTTCGAAGGCACTGCCTTGCCGGCCGGCGTGCGCGACGACATGCCGCGCGACGCGCTCTACACCGTGGCGCAGCTTTACCCCGACCATGTGGTGCTGGATGGCAACCACCCGCTCGCGGGCATCGCACTGCGGCTGCAGCTCAAAGTCTGCGCGGTGCGCGAGGCGACCGAGGAAGAAATTGGTCGCGGCTCTGCCGGTACGGGCTTTTTCCGCATCGAGCCGATGGCCCCGGGCAGTGGTTCTCTACACTGAACGCAGCGCAGCCCACACCTGACCGCACTGCCCTACCCGGACGCGTAAGGATCAATTGCGAGTGATTTGCCCGCCCTGTAGCCGCACGCGGTCTCCCGGGCGCAGATTGCCTGGCGATGGCACGTCGTGCAGCCGCACACCGCCCCGGTCCAGCTCGACGGTCATGCGGTAGCCCTGCACGGAACTCCCACCGCTGTGCCGGCCTTCGATGGCATTGCCTGCCGCGGCGCCGCCCAGTACGCCCACAGCAGTGGCCGCAGTGCGGCCCGCGCCACCGCCGATCTGGCTACCGATCAGACCGCCCACGATCGCCCCAAGGATGGCGCCTCCGCCCGAGGTCTGGCCCGGTGCGCGGCCATACAAAGCGTCGATGCGGGCCACCCCCGCCCGTATTCCACCGCCATTGACGGCCCAGGGTGGCTGTGCACAGCCCCCGCATAGGGATCGTGGGGATAGGCCCGCGGCCCAGCGCCACCGCAGGCCGACAGCCCGGTGACCAAGGCCACCACGAGGGCACCAGAGAACCATCGCTGCATCATCGAAACTCCTCGCGTCTGTGCCGCAACCATGGCCCACCGACCGCGGGAGCCCTCGCCGGAGCGACGCCCCTATCGCACCCGCGAGGTGCCCGCAGTGTCTGTAGGCCAACGCAGACAATGCCGCTGCGCACCCGCCGACCTGCGGCCTCGGCGTGCAGCCACGGCTCAGGCGGTGCCGGTCGACCCGTAGCCGCCCTCTCCGCGCACGCTGGGCGGAAACTCGTCGACGAGTTGGAACTGCGCTTGCACCACCGGCACGATGACCAGTTGCGCCAGGCGCTCCAGTGGTTGGAGCGTATAGGGCGTGGGACTGCGGTTCCAGGCGCTCACCATGAGCTGCCCCTGGTAGTCGCTGTCGATCAAACCGACCAGGTTGCCCAGCACGATGCCGTGCTTGTGGCCCAGACCAGAGCGCGGCAGGATCATGGCCGCGTAGCCCGGGTCGCGCAGGTAGATGGCAATGCCTGTGGGCACGAGTTGCCAGGCGTTGGGCGCGAGCGTCAGTGGTGCGTCCAGGCTGGCACGCAGATCCAGCCCGGCACTGCCCGGGGTGGCATAGGCCGGCAGTTGCTCGCGCATGCGAGGGTCCAAGATTTTCAGGTCGATCTTCATCACGGAGACTTCATCAATGGGCGGGGCACATGGCCCCTGAAAAAGGGCTAGGGCGCGCGGGAGCGGGCTGTCCGGGCCTTCGGAGTCGCTGGGGCAGAGGCGGGTGGCGCAGCCTGGGGCGCGACATCACCCAGCCAGCGCAGCGCGCGGCCCAGCGACCACCAGATCGCCAGAAACGCCACACTGGCCAACGGCACGCCGCCACTCCACCACCACAGCACGCCCAATAGCACTGCCATGCCGAGCGCACCACGGCGCGCCCCGCGAACCACGGTGAGCAGCGCCGCAAGCGCCGCCGGGTGTTGCTGCAGCGCCTGCGCTACTGCGACCTGGGCAACCCGCGGCGCTTTGGATGCCGGGCGGCCGCGCGAGGCTGCCGTGCGCTGCGGCGCAGCAGACGGAGACGCAGACGCAGACGCAGGCACGGGAGCGGCAGGTGCGGGTGCGGGCGCCGCCGCCGAAGTCCGGTGGGCCGCAGCGGCAGCGCGCGCAGCCGACTCGGCCGTCAAGCGCTCGACGTAAGCCGCAAAGTCGCCGTGGGGCGGCGTGTCCCAGGGCGACCGCTTGGGCAGCATGGCCAGCACTCAGCGCGCCACACGGCGGCGCGCGATCTCGGCCACCAGTTCCTGGGCCAGTCGCCGCTTCGAGGCCCGCGGCAGTTCGCGGTGGCCCTGCGCGTCCACCAGCAGCAGCGCGTTGTCGTCCTGCCCGAAGGTGGCGGGGCCGATGTTGCCCACGAGCAGCGGCACGCCCTTACGCGCGCGTTTGGTCGTCGCGTGCTGTAGCAGGTCGTGGCTCTCAGCCGCGAAGCCCACGCAGTACAGCGCACCGCTGCGGGCACGGTCTGAACGGGCCACGGCGGCCAGAATGTCGGGGTTCTCAACAAAGCCGAGTTGCGGCGTCTGTCCCGAGCCGTCTTTCTTGATCTTTTCGTGGGCGGCTTGCGCAGGCCGCCAGTCGGCCACGGCCGCCGTGGCCACGAAGACATCGGCACCGGCCACGGCCTGCTCGGTGGCGGCCAGCATCTCCTGCGCGGCGCGCACGTCCACGCGGCGCACGCCGCGCGGCGTGGGCAGGTGCACCGGCCCCGCCACCAGGGTCACGTCGGCCCCGGCCTCGCGCGCCGCACGGGCGATGGCAAAGCCCATCTTGCCGCTCGACAGATTGGTGATGCCGCGCACCGGGTCGATGGCCTCGAACGTAGGCCCCGCCGTGACCACGACGCGGCACCCCTGCAGCGGCTTGGGCGCGAGGGCCGCAACGATCTCCTCCAGCAGCTCTGCTGGCTCCAGCATGCGCCCGTCGCCGGTTTCGCCGCAGGCCTGGTCGCCGTTGCCAACGCCCAGCACCAGGGCGCCATCGGCCTGCACCTGGGCCAGGTTGCGCTGCGTGGCAGGGTGCGACCACATCTCGCGGTTCATGGCCGGGGCGATGAGCAGCGGCACCCGCTCGCGCGGGCGGGCCAGGCACAGCAGGCTCAGCAGTTCGTCGGCGCGGCCCTGCACCAGCCGCGCGATGAAGTCGGCGCTGCACGGCGCCAGCACGATGGCATCGGCCTCGCGGCTGAGGTTGATATGGGGCATGTTGTTGGGCTCGCGCGCGTCCCATTGCGAGCCGTACACCGTGCGCCCCGACAGCGCTTGCATGGTGACCGGCGTGATGAACTGCTGGGCCGCTTCGGTCATCACCACCTGCACGGTGGCACCGGCCTTGATGAGCTGGCGACAGAGGTCGGCGGCCTTGTAGCAGGCCACGCCCCCCGTCAGTCCCAGCACCAGATGTTTGCCTGCGAGCTCGCTCATGCGCCGCAATGTAGCAGAGCCCTGCCGCGCGGCCGGGCTGCCCAACGCTCGCGCCGGGCCGGTGAGGGGCGGCACTTATAATCCCGATTTCCCACCACCTACAACGACATGACCAAATTTGTCTTCGTCACCGGCGGTGTGGTGTCTTCCCTGGGCAAGGGAATCGCCTCAGCCTCCCTTGCCGCGATCCTCGAATCGCGGGGACTCAAAGTCACCCTCATCAAGCTCGACCCTTACATCAACGTCGACCCCGGCACGATGTCGCCCTTCCAGCACGGCGAAGTCTTCGTGACCGACGACGGAGCCGAAACCGACCTGGACCTGGGCCATTACGAGCGTTTCATTGAAACGCGGATGAAGAAGGCCAACAACTTCACCACGGGCCGCATCTACCAGAGCGTGCTCGAAAAAGAACGCCGCGGCGACTACCTGGGCAAGACGGTGCAGGTGATCCCGCACGTGACCAACGAGATCCAGGAATACATCAAACGCGGCGCGGGCATGGGCACCGACGATGCGGTGGATGTGGCGATCGTCGAAATTGGCGGCACGGTGGGCGACATCGAGTCGCTGCCCTTCCTCGAAGCCGTGCGCCAGCTCAGCCTGCGCCTGGGGCCCAACAATTCGGCCTTCGTGCACCTGACCTACCTGCCCTGGATTGGCGCAGCGGGCGAGCTCAAGACCAAGCCCACGCAGCACACGGTGCAAAAGCTGCGCGAAATCGGCATCCAGCCCGACGCGCTGCTGTGCCGGGCCGACCGCCGCATCCCTGACGAGGAGCGCGAGAAGATTTCGCTGTTCACCAACGTGCAGAGCTGGGGCGTGATCTCCATGCCCGACGTGGACACCATCTACAAGGTGCCGCGCGTGCTGCACGAGCAGGGCCTCGACGGCCTGATCTGTGACAAGCTGCGCCTGAACACGCCGCCCGCCAACCTCAAGCGCTGGGACGACCTGGTATACGAGACCGAGCATCCGCGCGGCGAAGTCACGATTGCCATGGTTGGCAAATACGTGGACCTGTCGGACAGTTACAAGTCGGTAAACGAAGCCCTGCGCCACGCGGGCATGCGCAACCATGTGCGCGTGAAGATCGACCACATCGACTCCGAAACCATCACCGGTGCCGATGCGGCCGCCACGCTGGCCCGCTACGACGCCATCCTGGTGCCCGGCGGCTTTGGCCAGCGCGGGGTGGAAGGCAAGATCTCCACCGCCCAGTTTGCGCGCGAACACAAGGTGCCCTACCTGGGCATCTGCCTGGGCATGCAGGTGGCCACGATCGAATACGCACGCCATGTGGCGGGCCTGCAAGGGGCCAACAGCACCGAGTTCGACCCGGCCACGCCCCACCCCGTGATCGCGCTGATCACCGAGTGGAAGGACGCTGACGGCAGCATTCAGCGCCGCGACGCCAATTCGGACCTGGGCGGCACCATGCGCCTGGGTGCGCAAAGCTCGGACGTAGCCAAGAACACGCTGGCCCACAGCATTTACGGCGACGTGGTGACCGAACGCCACCGCCACCGCTACGAAGCCAACGTGCACTACCTCGACCAGCTGCGCCAGGCGGGGCTGGTGATCTCGGCGCTCACACAGCGCGAGCAGCTGACCGAAATCGTCGAGCTGCCGCAGAGCGTGCATCCGTGGTTCATTGGGGTGCAGTTCCACCCCGAGTTCAAATCCACGCCCTGGAACGGCCACCCGCTGTTCAACGCCTTCATCAAGGCGGCCATCGACCACCAGCAGGCCGCCAAGGCCTGACCGGAGCCCACCCCATGCAGCTGTGCGGATTCAACGTCGGCCTCGACCAGCGTTTCTTTCTGATCGCGGGCACCTGCTCCATTGAAGGGCTGGAGATGTCGCTCGAAGTGGCGGGCCGCCTGAAAGAGGCCTGCGCGCCGCTGGGCATCCCGCTGATCTACAAGGGCTCGTTCGACAAGGCCAACCGATCGTCGGGCAGCAGCAAGCGCGGCGTCGGCCTGGATGCCGGCCTGAAGATCCTGGATGAAGTACGCCACCAGCTGCAACTGCCCATCCTGACCGATGTGCACGACGAATCCCAGGTGGCCGAGGTGGCCAGCGTGGTCGACGTGCTGCAAACCCCGGCCTTTTTGTGCCGCCAGACGGATTTCATCCGGGCCGTGGCGCAGTCGGGCAAGCCGGTCAACATCAAGAAGGGGCAGTTCCTCGCGCCCTGGGACATGAAGAACGTGATCGACAAGGCCCGCGACGCCGCGCGCGAGGCGGGCCTCTCGGAAGACCGTTTTCTCGCCTGTGAGCGCGGCGTGAGCTTTGGCTACAACAACCTTGTGGCCGACATGACCAGCCTGGCCGAGATGCGCAAATCGGGCGCGCCCGTGGTGTTCGACGTGACCCATTCGGTGCAAAAGCCCGGCGGGCTTGGCACGGCCAGCGGCGGCGCGCGCGACATGGTGCCGGTACTGGCCCGCGCCGGTGTGGCCGTGGGCGTGGCGGGCCTCTTCATGGAAACCCATCCCCGGCCGGCCGAAGCCTGGTCTGACGGCCCCAACGCGGTGCCGCTGCAGCACATGAAGGCGCTGCTGGAGACCCTGGTGGTGCTCGACGATGCCACCAAGAAGAGCGGATTCCTCGAAAACAACTTTGGAGCCTGAAGACACCATGAGCAGCGGCTACGTCATCGCATCGGTCACCGTCACCAACCCCGAGCAGTACGAGGAATACAAGAAGTGGAGCACGCTGGCCATGCAAGCACATGGCGCCGAGGTGTGCATCCGCGGCGGCAAGGTGGAGGTGCTGGAAGGCGACTGGAACCCCGGCCGCACCGTGCTGCTGAAGTTCCCGAGCTTCGAGGCGGCCCGAGCCTTCTACGACACCCCCGAGTACCAGAAGGCCAAGGCCGCCCGCGAGGGTGCGGCCATCATGCGAATGGTCTGCGTCGAAGGTGTGTGACGCAGCCGCCGTCAATTTGCTATCGAATTTATAGCGGCTTATGCTCAGAAAACAAGCACGAGCGGCCGATTTCATTCCAAACTTCCAACAAAGGAAACCATGAGCGCCATCGTTGATATCGTCGGCCGCGAAGTGCTGGACAGCCGCGGCAACCCCACCGTCGAATGCGACGTCCTGCTGGAATCGGGCGTGATGGGCCGCGCCGCCGTGCCCAGCGGAGCCTCCACCGGCAGCCGCGAAGCCATTGAGCTGCGCGACGGCGACAAGGGCCGCTACCTGGGCAAGGGCGTGCTCAAGGCCGTGGAACACATCAACACTGAAATCTCGGAAGCCGTGCTGGGCCTCGATGCCTCGGAGCAGGCGTTTCTGGACAAGACCCTGATCGACCTCGACGGCACCGACAACAAGAGCCGCCTGGGCGCCAACGCCATGCTGGCCGTCTCCATGGCGGTGGCCCGCGCCGCCGCTGAAGAGTCGGGCCTGCCGCTGTACCGCTACCTGGGCGGCATGGGCGGCATGCAGCTGCCTGTGCCCATGATGAACGTGATCAACGGCGGCGCACACGCCAACAACAGCCTGGATCTGCAGGAGTTCATGATCATTCCCGTGGGCGCACCGAGCTTCCGCGAGGCCGTGCGCTGGGGGGCCGAGGTGTTCCACGCGCTCAAGAAGATCATCCACGACAAGGGCATGAGCACCGCCGTGGGCGACGAAGGCGGTTTTGCGCCCTCGGTCGAGAACCACGAAGCCGCCATCCAGCTCATCCTGCAGGCGATTGACGCCGCCGGCTACACCGCAGGCGAGCAGATCGCCCTGGGCCTGGACTGCGCGGCCAGCGAGTTCTACAAGGACGGCCAGTATGTGCTCGAAGGCGAAGGCGGACTGCGCCTGTCGGCCCAGCAGTGGACGGACATGCTCGCCACCTGGTGCGACAAGTACCCGATCATCTCCATCGAAGACGGCATGGCCGAAGGCGACTGGGACGGCTGGAAGGTCCTCACCGAACGCCTGGGCCAGAACGTGCAGCTCGTGGGCGACGACCTGTTCGTCACCAACACCAAGATCCTGAAGGAAGGCATCGACAAGCGCATTGGCAACTCGATCCTCATCAAGATCAACCAGATCGGCACGCTGACCGAAACCTTCGCCGCCATCGAGATGGCCAAGCGCGCGGGCTACACGGCCGTGATCTCGCACCGCTCGGGCGAAACCGAAGACAGCACCATCGCCGACATTGCCGTGGGCACCAACGCTGGCCAGATCAAGACCGGCTCGCTGTCGCGTTCGGACCGCATCGCCAAGTACAACCAGCTGCTGCGCATCGAGGAAGACCTGGGCGACATCGCCCACTACCCCGGCCGCGCTGCGTTCTACAACCTGCGCTGAGCCCCGTGCGGCCCCTGCTGCCCTCTCCGGCTGGCCGCACAGCGGCCAGCGGGCCGCTGTCGGGCCTTGAAGCGGGCCTGCAGCTGTGCAGGCCTGCCCTCCTCCCTAGTGCGGCGCTGCCGACGTTCTGAGAACCTGCGCGCATGGGCTCCCGAATCATCCCGCTGGTGCTGCTCGGTCTGCTGGTGGCCATCCACGCCCAGTTGTGGATGGGGCGCGGCAGCCTGCCCAAAGTGCAGGAGATGCAGCGCCAGATCGAAGCGCAGCAGGCCGCCAATGCGCGCGCGCGCCAGGCCAACGCCCAGCTCAGCTCCGAAGTGCAAGACCTGAAGGAAGGCCTCGACATGGTCGAGGAAAAGGCCCGCAGCGAACTGGGCATGGTCAAGCCCAATGAAATCTTTGTGCAGTACAGCCACCGCTGAGTCCCCACGGCCTGCGGCCAAGACCACAGGCCTATGAGGCGGCTTCTGCCTTCCCTCTCGGCAGACATGCCCCCCACCACGCTGCGGGTGCTGCTGCTCGCCGCCCCCAGCGACCCCCAGGCGCCGCAGTTGCGGGCGGCCCTGGCAAGCGATGCGCGCATTGCGCACGTGGCGCTGTGGTGCCCTGTGGCGCATGCCGGTGCGCAGGCGGCCCCCGCGCCACCAGACTGGACGGCGTCTCTGGACGGGTTCAGCCACCTGCTGCTGTGCCACCCTGCGCCCCCAAGCCCGGCGGAATCTGCACAGCCGCAAGGCAGCGCAGATACCGAGGTCTGGGCCCTGCGCCAGGCCCTGCAGCGCACGGCCCGCAGCTACCAGGTGCTGCACGGCCCCTTGCACGCGCAGATCGCGCGCGCCCGGGCCGCGCTGGGTTTGCCCGGCGGCGGCGACGCCTTGCAGGACCGCGTGCAGCGCCTGCGCCCCTGGGCCTGTGAAAAGTGCAGCGACCCGGCGTGCGAGCACCAGCTCTTTGCCGCGCTGAAGGCCGAACGCGAACGCCAGGGCGGCGGCTGATACCACCGCCAAGCGCGTGCCGCGCAGGCCGCGCTACTGCATGGCGCTGGAGCTGGGCGGCTGCGATCCGGCTTCGCGGAAGATTTGCGCCGCGTCCACCGCATCGAAGCGGTATTGCTGGCCGCAGAAGTCGCAGCCGACTTCGATGTGCCCCTGCTCGGCCAGGATGTCCTCGGCCTCGGCCGCACCCAGCCCGCGCAGCATGCTGCGCACACGCTCACGGCTGCAGGTGCAGGCAAAGCGTGGGCCCTGCGCCCCCTGCAGCGGCTCAAAGCGCAGCAGTTTTTCCTCCCAGAACAGGCGGCGCAGAATGGTATCGGCGTCGAGCGTGAGCAGCTCCTCGCGCGTCAGGCTGGCCGCCAGGTGGGCAATGCGGTTGTAGTCCTCGTTGCGGCCGATCTGGTCCTCGTCGGGCGTGGGCGTGCCACCGGCCAGATTGGCCTCGCCCGCCAGCGGCATGCGCTGGATCAGCAGGCCCGCGGCCACCTGGTCGTTGGCGGCCAGCACGAGCACGGTGTCCAGTTGCTCGGACTGCAGCATGTAGTGCTGCAGCACCTCGGCCACGTCTTCAAGCTTTTCGCCCGCATCGCCATGCAGCGGCACCACCCCCTGGTAGGGCTGCTGGCCCGGCAGGCGGTCTTTGGGGTCGAGCGTGATGGCACAGCGGCCACCGCCGCCCACGTTGAGCATGCCACTCAGGCGTGCTTGGTCCGGCACCGGGGCCAACACCGTGGCCGTGGCGCGCAGGCTCAGGTCGGACTGCACCTCCACCACGGCCAGCTTGACCGGCCCGTCGCCAAACACCTGCAGCACCAGCGCGCCGTTGAACTTGATGTTCGACTGCATGAGCACGCCGGCCGCGGCCATCTCGCCCAGCAGCGCACGCACCGGCGCGGGGTAGGCGCCCGTCTGCGTGTTGGCGGCGCGGCGCGCGAGGATGTCGGTCCAGGCGTCGGTCAGGCGCACCAGCATGCCGCGCACGGGCAGGCCGTCAAAAAGGAATTTGTGGAGTTCAGACACGCAAATAGATTCCTGTAGGGGCGCAGACCGGCTCAGCCGATCTTGCGCAGCCCGCGCCGAAAGCGCCGGGCGTTGTCGATGTAATGCTGCGCACTCATGCGCAGGCCGGCGATCTGCTCGGGCGTGAGCTGCCGCACCACTTTGGCCGGGCTGCCCAGGATCATGGAGCCGTCGGGGAACTCCTTGCCCTCGGTGACGAGTGCGCCCGCGCCCACCAGGCAGTTGCGGCCGATGCGCGCCCCGTTCAAGACCACGGCCCCGATGCCGATGAGCGACTCGTCGCCAATCGTGCAGCCGTGCAGCATGACCTGATGGCCCACCGTCACGCGCTCGCCCACCACCAGCGGCTGGCCAATGTCGGCGTGCAGCACGCTGGCGTCCTGGATGTTGCTGCCCGCGCCGATGGTGATGCATTCGGTGTCGCCACGCACCACGGTGCCGAACCAGACGCTCGCGTCCTCGCCCAGCACCACGTTGCCCATCACCTGGGCGCTGTCGGCCACCCAGGCCGATTCGGCCACGCGCGGGGCCACGCCGTCGAGTTCATACACTGCCATCTCCGCCTCCTCGTAGTGGGGTTGATCGACTCGCGCCCCGCGCACAGCCGGCACGCGGGGGCTTGCAGTCGAGGGCGGAGCGCCGCGGCCTGTGCTGCGGTGCCATGCACCGCAGGCTTCGAGGCCGCGCCGCCTAGAATTGTACGAATGGAGCTACGTCACCGTGCGCTGGAGGTCTTGCAACTCCAGGACCCTGAACAAAAAGCGGCTGCAGCCCTTGATTTGCAAGCACGAGCAGCTCATATTTCGATAGCACCAGACGCTGTCCTCACCGAGCCCGCCGGCCTGCCAGGCCACCCCGAGCGTCCGGCGCTGCGCCACCACACCGAGGTGGCGCGCCGCTCGCCGGCCACCCCACTGGGCCGGGCCGTGCTGCTGCACGCGATTGCGCACATCGAGTTCAACGCCATCAACCTCGCACTCGACGCCGTCTGGCGCTTTGGTGGCATGCCAGACGCCTTCTACCGCGACTGGCTGCGCGTGGCCGCCGAAGAAGCGCACCACTTCACGCTGCTGCGCAACCACCTGCGCAGCTTGGGGCACGACTACGGCGACTTCCCGGCCCACCAGGGGCTGTGGACCATGTGCGAGAAAACGCGCGACGACATCGTGGCGCGCATGGCGCTGGTGCCACGCACGCTGGAAGCCCGCGGGCTGGACGCCACGCCGCAGATCCAGCACAAGCTGCGCAGCGTGGGCACACCCGATGCGCTGGCGGCGGTGGAGATTCTCGACACCATCCTGCGCGACGAGGTGGGGCACGTGGCGATTGGCAATCACTGGTACCGCTGGCTCTGCAGCCAGCGCGGCGATGACGCGGAAGCGCTGTACGAAGTGCTGGCCCAGCGCTACGAGGCCCCGCGCCCGCGCCCGCCCTTCAACACCGAAGCCCGGCGGCGTGCAGGGTTCAGCGACACCGAACTGGCGTGGCTGGAGCAGGCGCCCTAAGGCCCAAGACCTGCCCACCTGCCCGCCGCACCCCGGCGCCGTGTGGCGAGACACCGCTCGTAACACACACGCCCCCCGCTCGGGTTTGATCGGTTTCCTACAATCAGCACCCCTGTTCCGATCAGCGCGCCATTGCGCCCAGCCCACGCCATGTCTCTTTCTGCCACCGGCGGCACGCCCGGTTCCGCCCCTGCGGGCGGCCAGACCTCGGTTTCCATGATCGCCCGCCAGGCCATCGTGAACGGCCAGCAACAGGTGGTGGGCTACGAGCTGTTCAACCGCTCGCGCAGCGGCACCGCCCACACGGCAGCCACCGACGTGATCCTGGTCTTCACGGCGCTCTCGCATGCGGGCACCGAAGACCTGGTGGGCAAAAAGCTGATCTTCGTGAACTGCACCCACGAAAGCCTGACCGGCGGCCACCTGGAGCTGGTGGACCCGGACAAGGTGGTGCTCGAAATCCCGCCGCTCGGCCATGTGGCGGCCGAAGAGGTGTCCGCACGCCTGCCCATCCTGCAGGGGCTGCGCATGCGCGGCTTTCATCTGGCGTTCAACCACACGGTGCTGGAATCGGCCTACGCGCCGTGGCTGCCGCTGGCCGACTACATCAAGCTCGACCTGTCGGTGCTCGCACCCGACCAGCTCGCCGTGCTCATTCGCTATGCCGGCCGGCAGTCCAAGGCCGAGCTGATCGCCGAGAAGGTCGAGACCGCGCAGCAGTACGACATGGTGTCCAGCCACGGCGTGCAGCTTTATCAGGGCTACTGGTTTGCACGCCCCGCGCTGGTCGAAACCAAGCTGCTGTCGCCGTCGCAGGCCAGCATCGTCGATCTGATCAACAAGGTGCGCCAGCAGGCCAGCACCGACGAGATCGAGGAAGTGCTCAAAAAAGACGCCGGGTTGGCCTTCAACCTGATGCGGCTCATCAACTCGGCGGGCTTCGGCCTGCAGCGCGAGATCACGTCCTTCCGCCAGGCGGTGATGCTCATGGGCCTGAAAAAGCTGTTCCGGTGGGCGGCGCTGCTGCTCACAGCCTCGCGCACAGGGGGGGCTCCCTCGTCGGTGGGACAGACGGCCGTGGTGCGCGGCCGCCTGATGGAACTCCTGGCGCTGGAGACCCTGCCACCCCAGGAGGCCGACCAGGCTTTCGTCGTGGGCATCTTCTCGCTGCTGGACGTGATGCTCTCCATGCCCATGGTGTCGGCCCTGGGGCTGATTTCGCTGCCCGAGCCGGTGGTGGCCGCGCTGTTGCGCCGCGAGGGCTTTCTGGGCGACCTGCTCACACTGGCCGAGGCCTGCGAATCGAGCAACGACGCCATGTTCGACCGCGCCGCTGGCACGCTGCACCTGTCGAGCCAGCAGATCAACATGGCGCACCTGCAGGCGCTGGCCTGGGCCGACAACTTCACCGTCTGAGTGGCATGGCGGGCGGCAGGCCCGGAAGGCCGGCCTGCGGCGCTGTGAGGTCTAGAATCTGCTGAAGAGTCCGACCTTATCTACAGCGCACCATGTCCAGCCAGCCCGATACCGCCCCCATGCCTTTGGACGCCGCCAGCCAGACGCCACCGCCAGACCTCATCGACCACATGGCCGTGATCGCCCGCCAGGCGATCGTGGACGAAAAGCGTGCGGTCTACGGCTACGAGCTGTTCGACCGCTCCACCGCATCGGACGCCCACACCGCCGCCAGCGATGCCGCCCTGCTCTTCAACGCGCTGTCGTACGCGGGCACCGAAGCCCTGGTGGGCAAGAAGACGGTGTTCATCAACTGCACGCACGACAGCCTGGCCGGCGGCCACCTGGAGCTGATCCACCCCGAAAAAGTGGTGCTGGAGGTGCCCACGCTGCTCGACACCGCCACGCAGGAAGAAATCGATTCGCGTCTGCCGATTTTGCAAGGCCTGCGGGCCAAAGGCTTTCGCCTGGCACTGAACCAGCAGGCGCTTCGCAAGCCCTATGCGCAGTGGCTGCCGCTGGCCAGCTTCATCAAGCTCGACATGATGGCCTTCAAGCCCGAGCTGGCCGGCCCGCTGGTGAAGTTCGCCACCGGCAACAGCCAAGCCACGCTGGTGGCTGAAAAGGTGGAGACGCAGGAGCAGTTCGACCTGATGCTGGGCCTGGGCGTCAAGCTGTTCCAGGGCTTCTGGTTTGCCAAGCCGGCCCTCGTCAAGGCCACGACCATCCGGCCCTCGCAGGCCACGATCATCCAGCTCATCAACCTGGTGCGCAAACAGGCCTCGACGGCCGAAATCGAAGAGCTGCTCAAGAAGGACCCGACGCTGTCCTTCAATCTGCTGCGCTTCATCAACTCGTCGGGGTTCGGCCTGTCGTGCGAGGTCACATCCTTCCGGCATGCGGTGATGATCCTGGGCCTCAAAAAGCTGTTCCGTTGGGCGGCGCTGCTCATGACCACTTCGCGCGCGGGCGGTGCGCCACCCGCCGTGGGCACCACAGCGGTGGTGCGCGGCCGCCTGATGGAGCTGCTGGCCGCCGAACTGATGTCCCCGGAAGACTGCGACAACGCCTTCGTGGTGGGTGTGTTCTCGCTGCTCGACACCATGCTGGGCCTGCCGCTGGACAAGGCGCTGGAATCGGTGGCGCTGCCGCAGGCCGTGACAGACGCGCTGCTGCACAACACCGGCGTGTTCGCGCCTTTCCTGGAGCTCACCAAGGCCTGCGAGAGCGGCGACGACGAGGTGTTTGCACGCACCGCCGAGGCCCTGCATCTGTCGAACCGCCAGGTCAACTGGGCCCATCTGCAGGCCCTGGCATGGGCCGAGTCGCTGGGCGCAGACTGAGCCCTGGCCACGCGCCCAAGCCCACAACATCGGCCCCTTCGCGGGCCGATTTTTTTGGCTGGCCTGCCTCCAGGGGGCATCGTCCCACGCCCGGCCTTATCTCCCCACCGCTTGCCAAGCATCCATGGGTGCCGGACCATAGCAGGGGCGCATCTGCCTGATTAGTTTTAATCAATGGATCATTGGTTTTCATTTGCGTAATCTACAGGCCTTGTCAGACCCGGACCACACACCACCAAGGAGAAAGACCATGAGCCAAGCCCCCCAGTGCCCATTCGCCGCCGCCCACGGCGCCAAAGCCGCCCAAGGCACGCAGTCCAACCGCGACTGGTGGCCGAACCAGTTGAACCTGGGCATCCTGCACCAGCATGCACCGGCGTCCAACCCCATGGACGAAGGCTTTGATTACGCCCAGGCCTTCCAGCAGCTCGACTACAACGCCCTCAAAGCCGACCTCCGCGCACTCATGACCTCGTCGCAAGACTGGTGGCCTGCAGACTGGGGCCACTACGGCGGCCTGTTCATCCGCATGGCCTGGCACAGTGCGGGCACCTACCGCACGGCCGATGGCCGCGGAGGCGGTGGCACGGGCAACCAGCGCTTCGCACCGCTCAACAGCTGGCCCGACAACGGCAACCTCGACAAGGCGCGTCGCCTGCTCTGGCCCATCAAGCAGAAGTACGGCAACCAGATCTCGTGGGCCGATCTGATGATCCTCGCGGGCAACGTGGCGCTCGAATCCATGGGCTTCAAGACCTTCGGCTTTGCCGGTGGCCGCGAAGACATCTGGCAGCCCGAGGAAGACATCTACTGGGGCACTGAAAAAACCTGGCTGGGCGATGAGCGATACGCTGCGCAGGGCCCGGGCCGCGATGCCACCACGCTGCAGAACCCTCTGGCCGCGGTGCAGATGGGCCTGATCTACGTGAACCCCGAAGGCCCGGGCGGCAACCCCGACCCGGTGGCCTCGGGCCGCGATGTGCGCGAGACCTTTGCGCGCATGGCCATGGACGACGAGGAAACCGTGGCCCTGGTGGCCGGCGGTCACACCTTTGGCAAGGCGCACGGCGCGGGCGACCCCACGCTGGTCGGCCCCGAGCCCGAAGGCGCGCCGCTGGAAGCCCAGGGCCTGGGCTGGATCAACCAATTCGGCACCGGCAAGGGCGTGCACACCACCACCAGCGGCATCGAAGGCGCATGGAAGCCGAACCCGACGAAGTGGGACAACGGCTACTTCGACATGCTGTTCGGCTACGAATGGGAACTGACCAAGAGCCCGGCCGGCGCGCACCAGTGGGTGGCCCAGAACGTCAAGCCCGAGCACATGATCCCCGACGCGCACGACCCCAGCAAGAAGCACCCGCCGATGATGACCACGGCCGACCTGTCGCTGCGCTTTGACCCGGCGTACGAGAAGATTGCGCGCCGCTTCTGGCAAGACCCGCGGGCCTTTGCCGACGCGTTTGCGCGCGCATGGTTCAAGCTCACGCACCGCGACATGGGCCCCAAGGCGCGCTACCTGGGCCCCGAGGTGCCCGCCGAAGACCTGATCTGGCAAGACCCGGTGCCGCCCGTCACCCATGCGCTGGTGGGCGATGCCGAAGTGGCCGACCTCAAGGCGCGGGTGCGCGCCGCCGGCCTCACCGTGTCGCAGCTCGTGTCCACGGCCTGGGCCTCGGCGTCCACCTTCCGCGGATCGGACAAGCGCGGCGGCGCCAATGGCGCACGCATTCGCCTGGCGCCCCAAAAAGACTGGGCCGTGAACCAGCCCGCCGAGCTGGCGAAGGTGCTGGCGGTGCTTGAAGGCATCCAGCACGCTTTCAACACCGGCCGCAGCGACGGCAAGCAGGTGTCGCTGGCCGACCTGATCGTGCTGGCCGGCGGCGTGGGCGTCGAGATGGCCGCCGAGGCCGCAGGCCAGCCGGTGAGCGTGCCCTTCACCCCGGGCCGCACCGATGCCACGCAGGAGCAGACCGACGTGGCCTCGTTCGCGGTGCTCGAACCCCAGGCCGACGGCTTCCGCAACTACCAACCGCAGGCGCTGAGCGTACCTGCCGAAGGGCTGCTGCTCGACAAGGCGCAGTTGCTGACGCTGAGCGCGCCCGAGATGACGGTGCTGGTCGGTGGCCTGCGTGTGCTGGGCGCCAACACCGGGGGCACCTCCCACGGCGTGTTCACCGACCGCCCGCAGGTGCTGAGCCAGGACTTCTTCGTGAACCTGCTGGACATGCGCACGGCCTGGACCCCCTCGCCCGACGCCCAGGGTGTGTACCTGGGCCGCGACCGGGCCACGGGTACGGTGCGCTGGACGGGCACCCGCGTGGACTTGGTGTTCGGCTCCAACTCGCAACTGCGCGCACTGGCCGAGGTGTACGCCCAGCACGACGCCAAGACCAAGTTCGTGCGCGACTTCGTGGCGGCCTGGGTGAAGGTGATGGAGCTGGACCGCTTCGACCTGCACCGCTGAAAGCTGAACGCAAACTGACGCCCGAAGGCCTGCCCTGCGGCAGCGCAGAACGTTCGCTGCGACCACCCGGGTGTGCCGCACTGCGCGATGGCTTGACCACAGGCCTGCGGTCCACAAGGGAGTCTGTTTGCTATAAAAAAAGAGCTGCTCGTGCTGATCGAACAAGCACGAGCAGCTCTTTTTGCATGCACGCTGCGCAGGCAAACTCATCGCAGCTTGCAGGGCGGAGGGCGCTGCCAGGTGCGGCGGCGACACGCAATCCGCCCCGGTCGGCCCCCAGGGTGTGACGGGCACTGGCTCAACCGCGCAACGCGCAGGGACATTGACCACCGCTGCCTAGAATGGCCGCTCTTCACGAAGGGGGCTCCCGACGGTGCTGCTGCTGATCATTCTGTTGCCATTGCTGGCCGGGACGGCGTTGACCGGCTGGTCGGGCTCGGTATCCGGGCCCGCCTGCCGCGTTCGCACCGCATGGCTGGCCGCTGCCGTCACCGCCGCGAGCCTGGGGCTGCTGCTCTGGCTTGCCCCGGGGGTCATGGCCGGAGACCCCGTGGCCCAGTTCATCCCCTGGGTGCCAGAAATCGGCCTGAACGTGGGCTTGCGCCTGGACGGGCTGGCGCTGATGTTTGCGCTGCTGATCACGGGCATGGGGCTGCTTGTGATCCTGTACGCCCACCACTACCTGGGCACTGACGACCCCGTTGGCAAGTTCTTCAGCACCCTGATGCTGTTCATGGCCGCGATGCTCGGCATCGTGCTGTCGGACAACGTGCTGCTGCTCGTCGTGTTCTGGGAGCTGACCAGCATCGCCTCGTTTTTGCTGGTGGGCTACTGGAAGCACCGCGCCGACGCCCGTGCAGGCGCCCGCATGGCGCTGGCCGTGACCGGCGGCGGCGGGCTGGCCATGCTCGGGGGTGTGGTACTGCTGGGGCAGATTGCGGGCACCTACGAGATCAGCCAGCTGGCCGCGCAGGCAGCGCAGATCCAGGCCGACCCGCGCTATCCGGCGGCGCTGGTGCTGATCCTGCTGGGCTGCTTCACCAAGAGCGCACAGTTTCCCTTCCACTTCTGGTTGCCGCAGGCCATGGCGGCCCCCACTCCCGTGTCGGCGTACCTGCACTCGGCCACCATGGTCAAGGCGGGCATCTTTCTGCTCGCGCGGCTGACCCCGGTACTGGGTGGCACCGAATGGTTTACCGCCCTGGTGGCCGGGGCCGGACTGGTCACGGTGCTGATGGGCGCGGCTTTTGCCGTGTTCAAGCACGACCTCAAGGGCCTGCTGGCGTACTCGACGATCAGCCACCTCGGGCTGATCACCTTCCTCATCGGGCTGGGCTCTCCGCTGGCGGCCGTGGCGGCGGTGTTCCACATCCTGAACCACGCCAGCTTCAAGGCCGCCCTGTTCATGACCGCGGGCATTGTGGACCACGAAACCGGCACGCGCGACATGCGCCAGCTGGGGGGGCTGTTCCGTCTCATGCCCTGGACCGCCACCCTGGCCATGGTGGCCGCGGCGGCCATGGCGGGCGTGCCGCTGTTCAACGGCTTCGTGTCCAAGGAAATGTTCCTGACCGAAGCCGTGGCCTTCGCGGCGCCCGGTGGCTGGCGCTGGTGGATTCCGGCCCTGACCACGGTGGCCGCCCTGTGCAGCGTGGCGTATTCGCTGCGCTTTGTGCACGACGTGTTCTTCAACGGCCCGCCGCGCGATCTGCCCCAGCCGCATCCGCACGAGCCCCCGCTGGGCATGAAAGCGCCGGTCGCCTTGCTGGCCGCCGTCTGCGTGGCGGTGGGCCTGGCCCCGGCGCTGCTGGCAGGCCCGCTGGTGCATGCAGCGGCCACGGCGCTGCGCGGCGAAGCCCTGCCCGACTACCACCTGGCGCTGTGGCACGGCTTCAACCTGCCGCTCTTGCTGAGCGTGCTGGCGCTGGGCTTGGGCGCGGCGCTGTACCTGGGCCTCATGCGCGGCCGGCGACTGCATGGTTTGGTGTCTGAAGGCTGGTTTGGGCCCTTCACCGGGCTGCACCTGTTCGACCGGCTGATGGCCGCCTTGTGGGGGTTTGCGGGCCGTTGCACCCAGCGGCTCGAAAACGGATCGCTGCAGCGCTATGTGGCCTGGATACTGGTGGCCGCGTTGGTGGCGGCCGCCGCACCGCTGGTGGTGCAGGGCCTGCCGGGCCAGGGCTCGCGCTCCCTGCTGCCGGTCACGCTGCCGGCCGTGGTGCTCTGGGCCCTGCTGCTGCTGGCCTGCGGCTGGCTGGTGCTGCGCCACCACGACCGCTTCCAGTCCGTGATCGTCACGGGCGCGGTGGGGCTGGTGACGGCGCTGTGCTTTCTGGGCCTGTCGGCGCCCGACCTGGCGCTCACGCAGCTGACGGTCGAGGTCGTCTCCACCGTGCTGCTGCTCATGGGGCTGGCGCTGCTGCCCCGGCAGACACCGCGTGAATCGACGCGCGCCCGCAAGCTGCGCGATGCCAGCATTGCCGTGGCGGGCGGCGCGGGCATGGCGTGGCTGGCCTGGGTCATGCTCACGCGCGACCACGACTCGATCGCCTGGTACTTCCTGAACCAGTCGGTGCCCGCAGGCGGCGGCACCAACGTGGTCAACGTGATCCTGGTGGACTTCCGCGGCTACGACACGTTTGGGGAAATCACGGTGCTCGGCATTGCGGCCATCGGTGTGTTGGCCCTGATGGACGGCATGCGCACCCGCAAGCCAGGTGCCGATGCGGCGGGCCGCACCTGGACCTTTGCGGCGCAACCCCTGATGCTGCGCGTGGCGGCACGGGTGGTGCTACCGCTGGCCCTGGTGACCACGGTGTATATCTTCATGCGCGGCCACAACCTGCCCGGCGGGGGCTTTATTGCCGGACTGGTGACAGCCGTGGCCCTGGTGCTGCAGTACATGGCCCTGGGCCAGAGCCGCACTGAGGCCCTGTTGCGCGCACAGGGCGGGCGGCGTTTTGTGCGCTGGATTGCAGTGGGCCTGGGCATTGCCGCGGCCACGGGTGCAGGGGCTTTTGTGCTGGGCCAGCCTTTCTTGACCAGTGCGCACGGCTACCCGCACGTGCCGGGCCTGGGACCTCTGCCTCTGGCCACAGCGGCGCTGTTCGACCTGGGCGTGTACATCACCGTGGTGGGCTCCACGCTGCTCACGCTGTCGGCGCTGGGCTCGGTCACGCGAGGCCCCGGCACCGAGCCCCCTGCCGCAAGCGAAGGAGTCCGCCCATGAGCCTTGAATTTCTGGTGGCCAGCGGCATCGGCTGCGTGACCGCGACCGGCCTGTACCTGATTCTGCGCGGCCGCACCTGGCCCGTGGTGATCGGGCTGAGCCTGCTGGGCTACGCCGTCAATGTGTTCATCTTCGCCATGGGGCGGCTCTGGATGGACGCCGCCCCCATCCTCACACCCGACGGCCGCGTGGCCGACCCGCTGCCGCAGGCGCTGGTGCTCACGGCCATCGTGATCGGTTTTGCCACCACCGGATTCGTGGTGGAGCTGGCCTTGCGCTCACGCCACGAAACCGGCACCGACCATGTGGACGGGGCCGAGCCTCCGTCCGGCAACGCTGAAAGGCCCAAGCCGTGAACGGCGTGGTGGCGCACTTCTTTGCGCAGCACCTGCCGGTGCTGCCCGTATTGCTGCCGCTGGCCACCGCCGCGCTGCTGCTGTGGCTGGGCGATGGCGGCGGTGAGGCCCACCACGGCAGCCACCTGCTGCACCGCCGCCGCCGCGTGAGCCTGGCTGCGGCCGTTCTGGGCGCTGTGCTCGCCTGGCGCCTGTTCACCGAGGCGGCCAACGGCGGCCTGCAGGTGTACCCGCTGGGCGCATGGCCCGCGCCGTTTGGCATCGTGCTGGTGGTCGACCGCCTGAGCGCGCTGATGCTGGCGCTGACCTGGACCATTGCCGTGCCGGTTCTCTGGTACGCCACAGGCGGCTGGGACGCGCACGGCCGTCATTTCCATGCGCTGTTCCACTTCCAGCTCATGGGCCTGTCGGGGGCCTTCGTCACCGGCGACCTGTTCAACCTGTTCGTGTTCTTCGAGGTGCTGCTCATCTCCTCGTACGCGCTGATGCTCCACGGCCAGGGCCGCGATCGGGTGCGTGCGGGGCTGCACTACGTGGTGCTCAACCTCGTGGCATCGGCCCTGTTCCTGATCGGGCTGGCGCTGGTGTACGCCGTCACGGGCACGCTGAACATGGCCGATCTGGCGCTGCGCATCGCGCAGCTGGGCCCTGAAGACGCGGCGCTGCTCAAGGTCGGAGCGCTGTTGCTGCTGGTGGTGTTTGGGCTCAAGGCAGCCATCGTGCCGCTGTACCTGTGGCTGCCCGGCACCTACGCGGCTGCCACGGCCCCGGTGGCGGCGCTGTTCGCCATCATGACCAAGGTGGGCGTGTACAGCATCATCCGGGTGCACGCCGTGATGCTGGGCGACGGCGCGGGCCATGCCGCCCTGGCGGCTGCGGCCTGGCTGCTGCCCCTGGCCCTGGTCACTGCCGTGCTGGGCACGCTGGGGGCCCTGGCGGCTCACAGCATGGCGCGCATGGTGTCCTACCTCACGGTCGGCTCGGTGGGCACCATCCTCGCGGGCGTGGGGCTGTTCACCCCGGCAGGGCTGTCGGCCGCTGTGTACTACATGGTGCACAGCACGCTGGTGGTGGCGGGCCTCTTCCTGCTGGTGGAACTGGTCGCATCGCAGCGCGGCCCGGCGGGCGATCTGCTGCAGCCGGCCACCCCGGTGGCCCAGCCAGTGCTGCTGGGGCTCATGATGCTGCTGGGCGCGGCTTCGGCGGCCGGTTTGCCGCCGCTACCGGGCTTTCTGGGCAAGGTCATGGTGCTTGAAAGCGCCGCCGCCAGCCCGGCGCACACCTGGGTGTGGGCGGTGGTGCTAGGCGCAGGCTTTCTCACCCTGGTCGGGCTGGCGCGGGCGGGCAGCATTCTGTTCTGGGCCGCCCTGCCGGCCGACCCCAAGGCCGTGCAGGCCGGGCACAGTCTGCGCCTGACCACGGCCACGCTGGGGCTGATGTCGCTCACGGTGCTGCTGGCCGTGGCAGCGTCGCCCATGAAGCGATACACCGACGCCATGGCCCTGCAACTGACCGACACCGGTGCCTATGCCGAGCAGGTGCTGCACACGGTGGGTGGACGCGATGCCCGCAGCACGCGCCCCTACCGCGCGGGCGACGGCGAAGTGCGGCTGACGCCGCCCCCCGGAGAACGCCCATGAAGCGCCGCCCTCTGCTCGCCCATCCGTGGTGGTCTGCCCTGCTGGGCATCGGCTGGCTGCTGCTGCAGCGGTCGATCGAACCCGTGCACCTGCTGTCGGCCGTGCTGCTGGGCCTGGCCGTGCCCTGGCTGCTGCACGGCTTTCTGCCCACGGGCCGCCCGGTGCGCTGGGCTCCCGTGCCGCGGCTGGTGGCGGTGGTGCTTAGGGACATCGTGGTGTCCAACATTGCCGTGGCCCGCCTAGTGCTGGGCCCGGCCAGCCGCCCCCGGCCGGGCTGGGTGGTGGTGCCCCTCACGCTGCAGGACCCCACGGCCATTGCGCTGCTGGCCAGCATCATCACCACCACGCCGGGCACGGTGTCGTGCACGGTGGACGAAGCGCAGCACCGCATCCTGGTGCACGCGCTCGACTGCGCAGACCCCGTGCAGATGGCACACGACATCCAGCAACGCTACGAAGCCCCGCTGCGTGCGATTTTTGAAGGCCACGGCGCGCACGCGCCGTCGCCAGGAGCAAGGCCATGATGACCACCGTGCTGCCCTGGGCACTGGACTTTGCCACCGCGTGCGTGGCGCTCTCGCTGGCGCTGTGCACCTGGCGCCTGTGGCGCGGTCCGCAGCCCATCGACCGGGTGCTGGCCATCGACACGCTGTACCTCAACGCCGTGGCCCTGACGGTGTTGCTGGGCATCCGCTGGCACACGGCCCTGCTGTACGAGGCCGCGCTGATCGTGGCCATGCTGGGGTTTGTGTCCACCGTGGCGCTGTCGCGCTACCTGACCCGTGGGGACGTGGTCGAATGACGCCGCGAACCCTCTGCTTTCCGGGAGCCTTGCCATGAGCGCCGCCGCCCCCCTGCTTCAGACCGTGGCCGAGTGGGCCGCTGCAGCCTTGCTGCTGGTGGCCGGGTTCTTCAGCCTCGTGGGGGCCATCGGGCTGGTGCGCCTGCCGGACTTCTTCATGCGCCTGCACGCGCCCACCAAGGCTTCGACGCTGGGCGTGGGGGGCGTGCTGATCGCCAGCATGGTGCTGGCCGCGGCGCGGGGCGAGATCGGCTTTGCCGAGCTGCTGATCACGCTCTTCGTGTTTGTCACCGCCCCGGTGTCGGCCAACCTCATGGCCCAGGCGGCCCTGCACCTGGGCGTGGACAGCCGTGCGCCCATTCCGCACGACGCGGTACCCGAGCGCACGGCCGCACCGGCTGCCCACCCGACCGATACGGTGTGAACCCGGGGGCCTGCGCGGGCCACCCGCGGGACACTGGCCGTGCCTGGCCGGGCACCTCCCGAGGCCTTAGGTTGCTATTGTTTCGATAGCTTCTCGTGCTAGTCTGTGCTGGATCGGGGGCCAGTCAGCCACCAAGTCCGCGGGGTGCTGACGACGGGCCTGCTCCCGCTCGACAGACGCACCGCCGCACGCCGGGCAACAGGGCCGTGCCCACACCTGCCCCACACTGACCCCACACCGCCGCGCCCTGCAAGCGGGCCGCTCAACCCGCCTGACCGCGCGGGTGGTGCGCGGCGTGCAAGGCTTTGAGCCGCTCACGCGCCACGTGGGTGTAGATGGTGGTGGTCGAGATGTCGGCATGGCCCAGCAGCAGCTGCACCACGCGCAAATCGGCCCCGTGGTTGAGCAGGTGCGTGGCAAACGCATGGCGCAGCGTGTGGGGCGACAGCGGCGCCACGATGCCCGCCACCGCGGCCCATTTCTTCACGATCATCCAGAAGGCCACGCGCGTCATGGCTGCGCCGCGCTGGGTGACGAACAGGTCGTCGGTGAGCTGCCCGCCCAGGATGGCGCCGCGCGCGTCCTGCAGGTAGCGCACCAGCCAGGCGTGGGCCTCCTGGCCAAAGGGCACCAGCCGCTCTTTGCGGCCCTTGCCCACCACGCGCAGCACGCCTTCGGCCAGGCTCACCTGGTAGGTCTTGAGCGTCACCAGCTCGGTCACGCGCAGGCCGCTGGCGTACATCAGCTCCAGCATGGCGCGGTCGCGCACGCCCAGCGGCTGGCCCAGGTCGGGCGCGGCCAGCAGGGCCTCCACCTGCGCCTGCGACAGCGACTTGGGCACGCGCAACGGCTGGCGCGCGGCCTCCAGCCGCAGCGTGGGGTCTGCGGCGATGCGCCGCTCGCGCAGCGCCCAGCGGAAGTAGCGGCGCAGCACGGTGAGGCGGCGGTTGGCGCTGGTGGCGCGCGTGTGCGCATGGCGGGCCGCAAAGTAGGCCTGCAGGTGGTGCTCGGCTGTCTGATCCAGGGCCAGCGCAGGCTGCTGCTGCGCAAGCCACTGGGCGTACAGCGTCAGGTCGCGCCGGTAGGCGGCCAGCGTGTTGCGCACCAGGCCGTCCTCGAGCCACAGCGCGTCCACAAAGGCGTCGATGGCATCGGCACTGGCCGCAGGCAGCGGACTGTCGCCCAAGGCGACGGGTAGCGGGGGCAGCGGATGTTCAGGCGGCGCAACAGCGGGCATACAGCGGGTGGGAGCCAACAAAAAGGCCATCCGCCCGGCAGGACGGATGGCCGATGATGGCACGGATGCAGCGGCCGCATGGCGGCCGCAGGTGCCGTCAGTCGAGCTTGAGCTTCTGCTCGTCGACGACCTTCTTGTAGACGTCGAATTCGGCCTTGATCTGCGCGCCGAACTGCTCGGGCGTGTTGGCCACGATGATCGAGCCCGTGTCTTCAATGCGCTTGCGCACGGCCGGGTCTTCAAGCGCCTTGCGCACGCCGGCGTTGATCTTGTCCACCACGTCACGCGGCAGACCCTTGGGGCCCACGATGCCGTAGTAGGCCAGGCGGTTCACGGGCTCCAGCCCCACTTCCTTGAAGGTGGGCACGTTGGGCAGTGCAGCCAGGCGCTGCGGTGCGGCCACCACGATGGGCACCAGGCGGTTGTCGCGGATGAAGGGCAGCGCGGAGGGCAGGTTGTCAAAAATCATCGGCACCTGGCCGGCCACGGTGTCGTTCAGGGCCGGGCCCGCACCGCGGTACGGAATGTGCGTGATGAAGGTGCCGCTCAGGTTCTTGTACAGCTCCATCTGCAGGTGGCCGATGCCGCCCGTGCCCGAGGACGAGTACGAGTACTTGCCCGGCGACTTCTTGAGCTCGGCCACGAAGCCCTTGTAGTCCTTGGCCGGAAAGCTTGGGTGCACCGCGATCACGTTGGGCGTGGCCGCGATGTTGATGATGGGTGTGAAGTCCGTCAGCGGGTTGTACGGCGTCTTGGGGTTGATGGCGGGGTTGGCTGCGGTGGTGGACACGGTGGCCACGCCCAGCGAATAGCCATCGGGCGCGGACTTGGCCGTCTCGCCTGCGCCGATGATGCCGCCCCCGCCGGCGCGGTTTTCGACGATCACGTTCTGGCCCAGCGCCTTGCCCAGCGGGTCGGCGATGGTGCGGGCGATGATGTCGGTGGTACCACCCGGTGCAAAGGGCACGACCAGCTTGATGGGCTTGTTCGGATAACCCTGGGCTGCGGCAGAACCCGCTGCCGTGGCCAGTGCGAGTGCCAGCCAGTGACGACGTTGCATGACGTTCTCTCCTTGGTTGATGGAAGGTGGGCCGATGGTATGCGCAACGCAAATCCCTACAGACTGTGGATACCACATAAGGGTGAACCCTCACGCGCGGCGCGGCCCTCGGGTATTCTCGGCGGGTGAACTATGCCCAGCTGCTGCTTCCGGACTTCTCGCTCATCCTGCTGGGCTACCTGCTCTGCCGCTTCACCCCGCTGAACCGCGCGGTGTGGCAGCCGGTGGAGAGCCTGGTGTACTACCTGCTCTTTCCGGTGCTGCTGTTCCAGTCGATCGTCAAAAGCCCGGTGGACCTGGCCGCCACCTCGGGGCTGATCGGCGCGGGCCTGCTGGCGGCCCTGAGCGGCATTGCGCTGGCCTACAGCCTGCCCTGGTGGCCCGTGCTGGGCCGTCACATCGACCGGCGCGACCACGCGGCCAGCGCGCAGGTGGCGTTCCGCTTCAACTCCTTCATTGGCTTGGCCATAGCCGAGCGCCTGGCGGGCGGCCAGGGCGTGCAGCTCATTGCGGTGCTGATCGGCGTGTGTGTGCCGCTGTTCAACATGGCCGCGGTATGGCCCATGGCGCGCCACGGCCAGCAGGGCTTTGTGCGTGAGCTGCTGCGCAACCCGCTGATCCTGGCCACGGTGTCCGGGCTGGTGGCCAACCTGCTGGGCTTTCGCATTCCCGAATGGATGGCGCCTACGGTGAGCCGCATCAGCGCGTCGTCGCTCGCGCTCGGGCTCATGGCCGCGGGCGCGGGCATGCAGTTGGGACAACTGGCGCGCGGGCGTTCGCTCAGCGTGGCCGTGCTTACGCTGCGCCATCTGGTGCAGCCCCTCATCGGCCTGGCCATGGCGCGCCTGTTTGGCCTGAGCCCGGTACAGACGACGGTGCTGCTCGCCTTCACGGCGCTGCCCACGGCATCCACCTGCTATGTGCTGGCCGCGCGCATGGGCTACAACGGCGCGTACGTGGCCGGGCTGGTCACCTTGTCCACCCTGCTGGGGGTGGTGAGCCTGCCGTTTGCTTTGGGAGTGTTGCGATGAAGCCCCCCCTGCCCACCCGCCGGCGTGTGCTGGCCACGGCCGCCGCCGCAGTGCTGGCACCGACACTCGCGCTGCTGGCCGGTTGCGGCCGCAAGCCGCCCCAGCAGTCTGCGCTGCCCGCCGGGGCCACGGTGCTGGTGCTGGGCGATTCGCTCACATCGGGCGTAGGTACCACGCCCGAGGCCGCCTACCCCGCGCTGCTGCAGCAACGCACCGGCTGGCAGGTGGTCAACGCCGGGGTGTCGGGCAACACCAGCGCCCAGGGGCGCGAGCGGCTCGGCCCGCTGCTGGCGCAGCACAAGCCGGCACTGGTCATCGTGGGCCTGGGCGGCAACGATTTTCTGCGGCGCGTGTCCACGGCCGAAACCCGCGAGCACCTGCGCGCCATCGTGCAGGCCAGCCGCGATGCCGACGCCCAGGTGCTGCTGGTGGCCGTGCCCGCGCCCTCGCTGCTAGCCGCGGCAGGGCATCTTCAGGATCATGCGCTCTACGCCGAACTGGCCGACGCACTGCAGGTGCCGCTGCATGCCAAGGGCTGGTCCGAGGTGCTGTCGGACGAGCGCCTGCGCGCCGATGCAATCCACGCCAACAGCGCAGGCCATACGCGCTTTGCCGAGGGGCTGGAGCAGACACTGCGCCGCGTGGGCTGGTGGCGCTGAAACCCGCCGCCCCATCGGTTCGCTATTGATTTGATAGCTGCTCGTGCTTGTATTTCAGGCACGAACGGCCAATTTCGCTTGTAATACGGCGAGCTCAATCCGTCGCATCCGCCTGCGCCAGCGCCCAGGCCACATGCTCGCGCACCAGCGCGCTCGGGTGGTCGGCACGCGCCTGCAGCGCGGTGCGCACCGCCTGGCGCTGCCCATCATCGGCACTGGCCCGCAGCGCGTTGCCCAGCGCCACGGCCAGGTTGCGCAGCCAGCGCTCATGTCCGATGCGGCGGATGGGACTGCCCTCGGTGCGCTGCAAAAAGGTGGCTTCGTCCCAGGCCCACAGCGTCAGCAGACCCGCGCCGGTCAGCCCGGGGCGCGGGTCGAAGTCGGGCAAGGGGCTGGCCTTGGCAAACTTGTTCCAGGGGCACACGAGCTGGCAGTCGTCGCAGCCGTAGATGCGGTTGCCCATCAGCGGGCGCAGCGCTTCGTCGATGGGCCCGGGGTGTTCGATGGTCAGGTACGAAATGCAGCGCCGCGCGTCCACCCGGTGCGGGGCCACGATGGCCCCGGTGGGGCAGGCCGTGATGCAGGCCGTGCACTGGCCGCAGTGGGCCGTGACCGCCGGTGTGGGCGGCAGGGCCAGGTCCACATAAATCTCGCCCAGAAAGAACATGGAGCCCGCCTCGCGGTGCAGCACCAGGGTGTGCTTGCCGCGCCAGCCCTGGCCGCTGCGTGAGGCCAGTTCGGCTTCGAGCACGGGGGCCGAATCGGTGAACACGCGGTGGCCGAACGGCCCTACCGTGGCGGCGATGCGGTCGGCCAGCTTTTGCAGGCGGCTGCGCAGCACCTTGTGGTAGTCGCGCCCCCGGGCATAGAGCGAGACCACGGCCTCGTGCGGTTGCGCCAGGCGGGCCAGCTCGCGCTGCTGCCAGGTGGCCATGCCAGCGACGCTGCCCGGTGCGGTGTCGAGAGTGTCTGACACAGCATCGGCCCGGGCTGTGGCAGCATCCACCCCGGGCTGCAGGCTGATGCGCGGCAGATAGTCCATGCGCGCAGTGATCACGCTGACCGTGCCGGGCACCAGCTCGGCCGGGCGGGCGCGGCGCAGGCCGTGGGCCTGCATGTAGTGCATTTCGCCATGAAAGCCCGCGTCCAGCCACTGCAGCAATCCGGGCTCGGCAGAGGACAAATCGATCCCGGCCACACCGATTTGGGAGAATCCCAGCTCGCGTGCCCACTCCTGCACCTGAGGAACGAGTTGACTGCTGCACCACATACCGGCTCGATTGTAGAAAGCCCCCCCAGCCGCACCTGGGTGTGCGCGGACGAAGACGCCACCGCCGCGCTGGCCGCGCAGCTCGCGCGCCAGCCCGGGCTGCGCGGCGCCTACCTCACGCTACACGGCAACCTGGGCGCGGGCAAGACCACGCTGGTGCGCCACCTGCTGCGCGCACTCGGCATCACCGGCCGCATCAAGAGCCCGACCTATGCCGTGGTCGAACCCCACGAAGCGCCGGACGGCCTGGCCATCTGGCACTTCGACTTCTACCGCTTTGACGATCCGCGCGAGTGGGAAGACGCGGGCTTTCGCGACATTTTTGCGAGCCCTGGCCTGAAGCTGGCCGAATGGCCCGACAAGGCCGCAGGCCTGGCCCCGCCGGCCGACCTGCAGATTGCACTGGAGGCATTGGGCGAGACCGAGCGGCGCATCACCCTCACGGCCGGCACAGCGCTGGGCCGTGGCCTGCTGGCGGAGCTGGCCGCATGAGCCAGCGCCCCCTCGCACCCACACCGCCCACACCCGCCCACACCGCCTGGGCAACCGACGGCCCGCCGCCGTCTGCCGGGCTGGCCCCGCGCGGCACCACGCGCCGCGCGCTGCTGCGGGGCGGCACGCTGGTGCTGCTGCTGGGCACACAGCACATCGCCTGGGGCGCGACCATTCTGGCCGTGCGCGTGTGGCCGGCAGCCGACTATTCGCGCGTGACCATCGAATCCGACGGCAAGCTGGTGGCGCGCCAGTTTTTCGTGACCACGCCGCCGCGCCTGGCGGTGGACATCGAAGGCATCGACCTCAGCCCCGAATTGCGCGAACTGGTGGCCAAGGTCAAACCCGACGACCCGAACATTGCCGGTATCCGCGTGGGGCAGAACGCCCCGGGCGTGGTGCGCCTGGTGGTGGACTTGAAACAGCCCGCCAAGCCCCAGGTGTTTTCGCTGCCGCCGGTGGCCGCCTACCAGCACCGCCTGGTGTTCGACCTGTACCCGGCCGACCCGCCGGACCCGCTGGAGGCGCTGATCGCCGAGCGCCTGCGCGAAACCGCACCAGCAGCCCCCGTTGCGGCTGCACCGACGGCCCCCACGCCCCCTGGGCCAGGCCCCGCAGCGGCCACGGCCCCGCTGGGCATGACGCCTGCCCCGGCTGCCACCGGCAGCGCCGCAGCGCGCGCCCCGTCCTCCGGCAGCGCAACCGACCCGCTGGGCGACTGGATCGCACAGCGCCAGGGCGGTAGCGCGGGCACCGATGCGCCCGGCCCGGCCGCCGCAGCGCCCGCCCTCTCGCCAGCAAGCCCACCCGTGGCCGTGGCCCAGCGGCCCGGCGCAGCGCCCGCACCCGGGGCCCCGCGCGCCACCGCCACCCAGACCGACCGCATCATCATCGTGGCGATCGACCCTGGCCACGGCGGCGAAGACCCGGGCGCCATCGGCCCGGCCGGCACACGCGAAAAGGACGTGGTGCTGCGCGTGGCACGCCTGCTGCGCGACCGCATCAATGCCACCAGCGTGGGCGGCAACCCCATGCGCGCCGTGATGACGCGCGACGCCGACTTCTTCGTGCCGCTGCATGTGCGCGTGGACAAGGCCCGCCGCGTGCAGGCCGACCTGTTTGTGAGCATCCACGCCGACGCCTTCACCACCCCCGCGGCGCGCGGGGCGAGCGTTTTTGCGCTCAGCGAAGGCGGCGCGTCGAGCACGGCCGCGCGCTGGCTGGCCAACAAGGAAAACCAGGCCGACCTGGTGGGCGGCATCAACGTGCAGAGCCAGGACCGGCATGTGCAGCGCGCGCTGCTGGACATGAGCACCACGGCCCAGATCAACGACAGCCTCAAGCTCGGCACGGCGCTGCTGGGCGAGATCGGCCGCATCGGCCGCTTGCACAAGCCGCGGGTGGAACAGGCGGGTTTTGCCGTGCTCAAGGCCCCAGACATTCCGAGTGTGCTGGTCGAGACGGCGTTCATCAGCAACCCCGAAGAAGAGGCCCGCCTGCGCAGCCCTGAATACCAGGAACAGATGGCCGACGCGCTGCTGCGCGGCATCGTGCGCTACTTCGCGCGCAACCCGCCGCTGGCGCGCAGCCGCTCGGTGTAAGGCTGGGCGCGGGCGGAATGCGGGCCGCCCACACGCGACTGCCGCAAGCCAGCGCCCGCTGGCCGCGGGGCGCGGCACGCAGGTCTGGCGCCCCGTGCCTCGTGCAAAGCTACGCCCCGCGCCGCGGACCACACGGCCCCTCGCACCTGTGCAGTCGGGCTGCCGGGGGCACGGCTCGGGCACCCAATCAGGGCGTGCCGCGGCCGGTGCCAGTTCCTCGGCAAGGCCGAAGGGCCAAGCACCAAAAAGGCTGCTCGTGCTTTCAAATCAAGCACGAGCAGCTATCAATTTAATAGCAAATCGACTCAGCCCTTGTGTAGGGGGGCCAATGGCACACCCTGCGGGTCAATGTCGGCGGGCCCCCTGTCGGCAAGGCTGCTTGCGAGCAGGGACCACGGCAGGCGGGCGGACACGGACGCTGCGGACAGCGGTGAGGGCGGTTGCGTCAGCGCACGACCAGTCCGTGCGGCACCGCTCACCCCAGGGGCGTTGCCAGGCTACTGGGGGCCGTCCCAGACCACGCAGGTCTCTCCCGTCCGCTCGCACCGCCCGTTCTCCCCACGCAAGGCCATGCTCTGCCCCACGCAGCCGACCTGGCATATCGCCGCCTGTGTGGCCGCAGCGGCCACAGATCGCTGTGCGGCTTCGCCCTCGGTCATGCAAGCCGCGACCGTGCCGTCCGGGCAGGGCCTGGCCACAGCGGCCAGTGCCTGCGCCAGCCCCAGCGAGCGCGAGAGCTGGGCCACCTGCTCGGTCAGGCGTTCGATCTGCCGCCCCATGGCTCGGCGTCGCGCGCCCCCGGGCGTGACCGCTTGCAAGGCCTGCAGGTCAGCGCGCAGCCAGGCCGCTTCGGTGGTGCGCAGCAGCAGCTGCACCCGGGTGCGCAAGAGTTCAACCTGCACGGCGATGAGCTGGCGCTGCTGCTGCTCCAGCGCGGCGCTGCAACGCCGCTGCGCCTGTGCCAGATGGCGGCACAAGGCCTCATGTTCGGTGGCAAGGAAAGCCATGTTGCGGACCTCATAAATGAGAATAATTCTCATCCAATGGTACAATCCAGGGCCTGGGCCTCCAAAGGTCGGACCCTTTCCGTGGTGGGGAGAATGCCACGGGGCCCGCAGGCCTGCGCCTGGGGCCCCGTGGAGGGTTCGCCGCACCGGCGCGGACCAGGCCCGCACCGGTGGTGCTATCAGGGATGGGCCGCCGCTGCGGCCATGCGGCGGGCGCTCCAGCGGCGGATCACGCGCGGCACGATGAGCACGGCCAGCACGACGATCAGCAGCGTGAGCGAGCCCGGGCGTTCGATGAAGATGGTCCACTTGCCCTCGCCGATCGACACGGCGTTGCGCAGCTGGGCCTCGGCCAGCGGGCCCAGAATCATGCCCACCACCACCGGCGCCGCCGGGAAGTCGAAACGCCGCATCACCACCCCGAGCAGGCCAATGGCGTATAGCAGCACCAGATCAAACGCGCTCTGGCGCATGCCGTACACCCCCAGCGTGGCAAACACCAGAATGCCCGCATACAGGTAGCTCTTGGGAATGCGCAGCAGCTTGACCCACAGGCCCACGAGCGGCAGATTCAGAATCAGCAGCATGATGTTGCCGATGTACATGGATGCGATCAGCGCCCACACCAGCGCGGCGTTCTTGTCGAACAGTTGCGGGCCGGGCTGAATGCCGTAGTTCTGGAACGCGCCCAGCAAGATGGCCGTGGTGTTGGACGTAGGAATGCCCAGCGTGAGCAGCGGGATCAGCGTGGCCGTGATGGCCGCGTTGTTGGCCGCCTCGGGTCCCGCCACGCCCTCAATGGCACCCGTGGTGCCAAACTCTTCCTTGTGCGGGCTCAGCTTTTTCTCGGTCGCGTAGCTCAGGAAGGTCGGGATCTCGCTGCCCCCGGCCGGCACGGTGCCGAACGGAAAGCCGATGAAGGTGGCGCGCAGCCACGCGGGCCACGAGCGCTTCCACTCGGCGCGCGTCATGTGCGTGCTGGTCAGCTTGTTCTGCGTCTCGACCGTGCGGCCTTCGTACAGCACGTTGTAGAGCGCCTCCCCCACGGCAAACAGGCCCACGGCAATCAGCACGACTTCGATGCCGTCCATGAGCTCAGGCACGCCGGCGGTGTAGCGCACCTGGCCGGTGATCTGGTCCATGCCCACCAGGCCCATGGCCAGGCCCACGAACAAGGCCACCATGCCGCGCAGCGTGCTCTTGCCAAGCACTGCGCTCACCGTGGTGAAAGCCAGCACCATGAGCATGAAGTACTCGGGCGGCCCGAGGCGCACCGCGTACTCGGCCACGATGGGCGCAAAGAAAGTCACGAGCACCGTGGCGATGGTGCCCGCCACAAACGAGCCGATGGCCGCGGTGGCCAGGGCCGCACCGGCGCGCCCGTTCTTGGCCATCTTGTTGCCCTCCATGGCGGTGACCATGGAGCCTGCCTCGCCCGGCGTGTTCAGCAGGATGGAGGTGGTCGAGCCACCGTACATGGCCCCGTAGTAGATGCCGGCAAAGAAGATCATCGAGGCCGTGGCCTCGACCTTCACGGTGATGGGCAGCAGCATGGCCACCGCCACGGCGGGGCCGATGCCCGGCAGCACACCGACGGCGGTGCCGATCATGCAGCCGACAAAGGCCCACAGCAGGTTGACAGGGGTGGCGGCAGTGGCAAAGCCCTGCAGCAGAAGGTTCCAGGTTTCCATGGCAGTCCAGGCGTCAGAGCCATCCGGTAGAGGTGAGGCCCGGCAGGTTGATCGCGAGCATCTTGGTGAACATCCAGTACACAGGGGCCGCTACGGCCACGCCGATCAGCGTGTCGCGCAACCAGGCCACCGGACGCAAGTCGAGCCGCCCCTCGGCGCTGCGAAAGCCGCGCACCGCCAGCACAAAACACAGCGCGCAGCTCAGGATGAAGCCCAGCGTGGTGATCAGCGCGGCATTGAGCAGCAGCCCGGCCGACACCCACACAAAGCCAGCCCAGTGCGCACGCGCGTCGCCCGAGCCCTCTTCCAGATCGCGAAAACCGCCGGTGCGGGCATGGAGCACGCACAGCACGCCGCACACCAGCAGCACGGCACTGACCACCCAGGGCAGGAAGTTCGGCCCCACGCCGCCGTAGCCGGCATCCGAAGGCAAGGTGGACGCGCCCCAGCCCAGGCCCAGGGCCAGCAGCACCACGCCCAGGCCCACCAGGGTCTGCAAGGTCGGAGATCGGGAAGAGTGTTCGGTCATGGCATCAGCCTCCAGGGCGCAAGCGCCCAAAAAAAAGACCGCGGGGGCAGCCGCCGCACCAACGGCGGCCGCACTCGGCGCGGCCAACCCTGAGGGTGGAAAAACGGGCGTCAGATCATGCCGGACTTGACCATCGTGGCACGCAGGCTCGCAAACTCAGAATCCACGAAGTTGGCGAACTCGTCGCCGGCCAGCCAGGCGGGCGTCCAGCCGTTCTTCTCCATCGCGTCCTGCCAGCTCTTGTGCTTGAAGGTCTTGGTCAGGGCTTCGATCAGGTCCTTGCGCTGTGCCGCCGTGATGCCCGGAGCGCCGTACACGCCGCGCCAGTTGCCGATCTCGACGTTGATGCCCTGTTCTTTGAGCGTGGGTACGTTCACCCCCTTGAGGCGCGCACCCGACGTCACGCCAATGGCGCGCATCTTGCCGGCTGCGATGTATTCAGCGAACTCGCTGTAGCCGCTGCCGCCGATGGTGACGTTGCCACCCAGGATGGCGGCCGTGGCCTCTCCGCCCCCACGGAACGCCACGTAGTTGATCTTGGCAGGGTCCACGCCCACTTCACGCGCGATCATGGCGGCCGCAATGTGCTCGGTGGAGCCGCGCGAACCGCCGCCCCACTTGACGCTGCCCGGGTCCTTGCGCAGCTGGTCCACCACGTCCTTCATGGTCTTGAAGGGCGAGTTGGCCGGCAGGACGAACACGTTGTATTCGCTGGTCAGGCGGGCCAGCGGCGTGACCTTGTCCAGACCCACCGGCGGCTTGCCGGTGATGATGCCGCCCACCATCACAGCGCCCATCACCATCAGCGCATTCGGATCGCCCTTGGCCGAATTGACGAACTGGGCCAGGCCGATCGCACCGGCAGCGCCGCCCTTGTTGTCGTAGGTAACGGAGCTGGCCACCCCGGCTTCCTGCATGGCCTTGCCCAGAGCGCGGCCCGTGGTGTCCCAGCCACCGCCCGGGTTGGCCGGCACCAGCATCTTGTACGCCGCGGCCGCCTGGGCCTGGGCGGCCAGAGGCAGCGCACCGGTGGCCGCCAGCGCGGCCAGGGATTTGAGGAACGTGTCGCGACGCATGGTGTCTCCTTGTGTGAACGAACGGAACGGAATGCTGTCGATGATGCGCGCGCTGCCTGTCAAACGGCTGTCCGCAGACTCAGGGAAAACACTCATCAGCCCGGCCGCTGCCGGCAGTGCTAAGGTGCCGGGCCTATGCGATTGCTGCTTGTAGAAGACGACCCCACCATGCAGACCACCCTGCAGCGTGCGCTCAGCCGCCGCGGCATGGAAGTGCACAGCAGCGGCGACGGCCTGTCCGCACTGGCCCACTGGACACAGCGTCCGCCCGATGCGGTGGTGCTCGACCTTACGCTGCCGGGGCTGGACGGCCTGCAGGTGCTGCAGCAGGCCCGCGCGCGCGGGCTGCGCACGCCGGTGCTCATCCTCACGGCGCGCGGTACCGTGGGCGACCGCGTGCTCGGGCTCAATGCGGGTGCCGACGACTACCTGGCCAAGCCGTTCGATCTGGACGAACTGGAGGCCCGTCTGCGCGCACTGGTGCGTCGTAGCAGTGCGTCCGAACCACGCTCTGCGGCAGAGAGCATGCTGCAGATCGGATCGATTCGTTATGACAAAGGCAGCGGTGCCATCTACTGCGACGGCACCATCATGGAGCTCACACCGCGCGAGCTGGCGCTGATGCACGCGCTGCTGGCGCAACCTGGCCACGCTGTTGCCAAGGAGCGGTTGTACGAGCTGGTGTTTCCGGGTCAGCTGGATGTGCAGTACGAAGCCATCGAAGTCGTGGTGTATCGCCTGCGCAAAAAACTGCAGGGCACAGGCCTGACCCTGATGACCCTGCGTGGCCTGGGCTACCTGCTGCGCGCGGACGAAACCCCATGAACCCTGCGGCCATGCGCCCACGCCCGCCGACAGCCTCGCTGCGGCGTCGGCTGCTGGCCGGCATCCTGCTGCCGGTGCTGGTGTTCATCGGTTTCAACACCTGGAGCGACTATGGCCAGACGCTCGCCTCGCTGAACACCGCCTACGACCGCACGCTGCTGGCATCGGCCAAGAGCATTGGCGAGCAACTGGATGTGCAGGGGTACGACCACGCCGCGCAGCTGCGGGCCATCGTGCCGTACTCGGCCCTGGAGGCTTTTGAAGCCGACAACCAGAGCCGCATGTTCTACCGTGTCTCCACGCTCGACGGCCAGGTGATCTCTGGATTTTCCGAGCTGCCCTTCTGGCAGGGGCGCATCCCCGACCGGCCGCCGTATGCAGCACTCGTCGATTTCTACGACGACACCTTCCGCCAGCGCCCGGTGCGTGTGGCCGTGCTGCTGCAGCCCGTGGCCAGCGCCCGGGGCCGCGGCATGGCGGTCATCCAGGTGGCCGAGACGCTGGAGGTGCGCGAAGCCCTGGCCTTGCAAACCTTGCGCAACACGCTGCTGCGCCAGGCGGTGCTGGTGCTGGTGATTGCGGTCACGGTGGTGTTCGTGGTGCAGCGCGCCACCCGGCCCGTGCGCGACCTGAGCCGCCAGCTACAAGCCCGCCGCGAAGGAGACCTGAGCCCGATCGCCGCCCCCGAAGCGCCGCGCGAGTTGCAGCCGCTGATCCTGGCCACCAACGAAGTGATGCAGCGCCTGCGGCATCTGCTGCGCCACCAGAAGCGCTTTGTGCGCGATGCGTCGCACCAGCTGCGCACCCCACTGGCAGTGCTCAAAACCCAGGTGCAATCGGCACGCCGGGGCGATGTGCCGCCCGAGCAGGCGCTGCGCGAGATTGGCGACACCGTAAACCGCGCCACCCAGCTGGCCAACCAGATGCTGGCGCTTGCCAAGGTCGAGCAACTGCGCCAACAGGCCGCGCCCCAAAGCACACGGTTCGACGACGTGCTCCGCAGCGTATCGCTGGAGCTGTCGCCCCTGATTGCCCAGCGGGATCTGGACTTCGGCATTCACACGGAGCCTGCGCTGGTGCAGGCACACGACTGGATGCTGCGCGAACTCTCGCGCAATCTGCTGCACAACGCCATACGCCACGCACCGGAGGGCAGCGAGCTGACCGTGGACCTGCGAAGCGACGGGCGGCATGCGGCCCTGACGATCAGCGACTGCGGCCCGGGCATCGACGCAGAATTGGCCGCACGGCTTTTCCAGCCGTTCTCGGCAGGCGACGTGCGCACGGGCAGCGGCCTGGGCCTTGCCATCTGCCATGAGATCGTGGCGGCACTGGGCGGCAGCATCCAGTTGCTCAACCGCGAAGAACACGGGCGAAGGCTCGGCCTGGACGCGGTGGTCCGGCTGCCCCTGACGGACGCCACGGCCACTGCGGCGGCACAATAGTCGGCATGAACGCTTCCGATTCGATGCGGCTGGACAAATGGCTCTGGTGCGCGCGTTTCTACAAGACACGCAGTCTGGCTGCCGAAGAGATTGGCAAGGGCCGGGTGACGGTGAATGGCCAGCTTTCCAAGCCCGCGCGCGATTTGCGCTGCGGCGACACCGTGGTCTTGCGACAGGGCCCGGTGGAGCGCACCGTGGTGGTGCAGGGCCTGAGCGCACAGCGCGGCCCGGCTCCGGTGGCCCAACAGCTGTACGCCGAAACGGCCGACAGCCTGGCGGAGCGCCAGCGGCAGGCAGAGCTGCGGCGCCTGGCACCGGAGCCCGCCAGCGCAATCGCCCAGGGGAGACCGACCAAGCGCGACCGGCGCGACATTGAACGCGCCCGCACCACAGGCTGGGGCGACCGCTGGAGCGCCTCACTCGAACCCTGATTGCGCGAGGACCACGGCCCTCCGGCCTGTGCAAACGTTGGAGGGTCAATCCACCTGCTTGCATGCATGCACCGCAAGGCATGAGGCCATCGCAGCACCTCCCGCTCGTTAAAAACCCCCAAAGTTTGACCAGATCTTGCCGATAAGGCTTCCAAGCGGCCTTGCTTCAGGGTCTGCGATGGCCCGGCTCTGCTCCCAGAGGCCGGGGTGTGCTGCACTTTTGGCGAGCGTTCCATGGCCCTGTCCGTGCAAAGCAACGTCGCATCGCTGCAGGCCCGGCGACAGCTGGACCTGGCGCAAAGCGCGCTTGGCACATCCTTGCAGCGGCTGTCGTCCGGTCTGCGCATCAACAGCGCCCGGGACGACGCCGCGGGCATGGCCATCTCGGAGCGGTTTACCAGCCAAATAAGGGGCCTCAACCAGGCGGCGCGCAACGCCAACGACGGGCTATCGATGGTGCAGACCGCCGAGGGCGCGCTGGGCAGCGTCACCGCCAACCTGCAGCGCATTCGCGAACTGGCGGTCCAGGCAGCCAACGGCAGCAACAGCGCATCGGACCGAAGAGCGCTTCAGGCCGAGGTGGGGCAGCTTGCGGCCGAGATTGAGCGCACGGCCTCCACGACCGAGTTCAACGGCATGCGCCTGTTCAGCTCTGGCTCTGCCAGCGCTGTGGGCGATCCGACCAAGCTGGCAGTGTTTGACGGTCTGACCAGCGTGGGCAGCTGGCTGGAAAACAGCGAACAACTGATCCGCGACTTCTATGGACTGCGAGGCGATGGCGCAGCCCTGGACATTCGCCTCAGCGGCTTCAGCGACGGGGCGGGCAATGTGGCCGCCTATGTGCAGTACACCGGTACCGACGGACAAGGCCGTGGCCTGAATCTCGTGCTGCAGATCGACCTGGCGGACTTTTCGCCCCCCAACCTGCCCGACGGAGGCTCGCCGCCCTACTACGCCGACCGGATCATTGCGCACGAGATGGTGCACGCCGTGCTGGCCCGCACCACCAATGTGGCCGCCCTGCCAGCGGCGTTCAACGAAGGTTTGGCGGAATTCATCCACGGCGCAGATGAGCGTCTGCGTGCCGACACCGCCAACGGCACCAACGTGGCCGGCATCCTGGCGGCCTACAACGCGGACGATGTGAGCGGCAGCGCTGGCTATTCGGGCGGGTACGCTGCCGTACGTTACATGCACAGTCGCATCAAAGAGGCTGGCGGCAACGGCATCAAAGATGTACTGGGCTACATGAGCCAGGTACCAGGCGCTACGCTGGACCAGGCCCTGGCCAATGCGTCGGCTGGTGCTTTCACTGGCAAGGCGGACTTCGATACACAGTTCAATGCCAATGCGGCGGCGTTTGTCGCAGCGATGGATCTCACCAACGCCGACACCGGAGCGATCGGAGGTGCCGATGTGGACGGCGGCCCGGTACGCACCGCCACCAGCACCATTGCCAATGCGGGAACGCGCTCCGGCCCCAATGCGCTGGACGGGTTTGATGAACGCTTCGAGGCCATTCCCACCGCCGGGGGTGCCACCCAGACGCTGGCCTTGCAAGTGGGCGCCAACGCGGGGCAGACGCTGGACGTGAGCACCGGGGCCATCAACCTGACGGCCCTGAACCTGCGCGAAACGCTGGACCTGACCAAGTCGCCCGCACAGGCCATCGTGGCCGTTGATCGGGCCCTGGAGTACGTGAGCGCGCAACGCGCCACCTTGGGCGCCCAAGCCTCACGACTGGAGTCGGCCATCGCCAACCTGCAGATCAGCAGCGAAACCGGCGCGGCCAGCCGCGCGCGCATCGTCGATGCCGACTTTGCAACGGAAACCGCGAGCCTGGCGCGCCAGCAGATCCTGCAACAGGCCGCCACGGCCATGGTGGCCCAGGCCAGCCAGTTGCCCCGCGGTGCGCTGGCGCTGCTGCGCCTCTGAGCAGACGTCCAACCTGACGCAGCGGGTCCGCTCGTTGCACGCCCAGCCTGAAGACGCAATCCTCGGCTACCGCTCGTGAGAGACGATCTGCGGGGCGCGCAGGCCCCAAAAAGAAAAACGCGCCACGAGGGCGCGTTTGTGTTTTGGCGGAAACGGAGGGATTCGAACCCTCGATGAGGCTCTACACCCCATACTCCCTTAGCAGGGGAGCACCTTCGGCCACTCGGTCACGTTTCCGTAGCTCGCTATTATGCCCGATTTTTCCGGGCTTTCGCCGGTGCCCAGGGGGGTTGCGGCTGTGGCGCGGCAGAGCGTTCAAAGCGCCGTCCAGTCCGTCTGGGCGGCCGGTGCCCTTGAGCGCACGGCCGCTGCAAGCCGCACCCTACGGGCACGCACGAGGCTTCACGCCCAAGAGGCGCGCATCCGACGCCGAAGACCGCGCATCCGGGCTTTATTGCGACCTCTGCAGGTACTGAGCATGGGCGCGCTCAGCGGCACGGCGCTCAAACCTCCGACCAGACGAGCACAGGTCCTTCGCGATGCACATAGCCTCGCCCCACCTTGAGATGGATGCGGTGCCCGCGTGTGGTGCAGGCGACGATCTGCGCCACAAGCGCGGCCAGCTGCGCTTCTGAAGGCGTGGTGGCGTGTTGTACGCGCAGCCAGCAGCGCAGCACATTGGCTTGCCGTGGCGCACTCAGCGCCTGCAGCCCCGCGATGGCAGGCGGAACGCCCAGCTTGGTCAGGTCGGCCTGTGCGAGCTCGTCCAGTAGTTGGGCCGCTTCGGCCGCGTGCCGGGCCGACCGCGCCATCGTCTCGCGCATGACGGGAAACGCCGCATACAACGTAGGCAGCACCTGATGGCGGATTCGATTGCGCGTGAAGCGCAGCTGCGCGTTGCTCGGATCTTCGATCCAGGACTGGCGCTGGGCCGTGAGCCAGTCGCGCACCACCGCGCCCGGCACGTTCAGCAGCGGCCGGTACCAGGAGATGCCCGCGCGCTGCCAGTGCGCCGGCATGGCGGCCAGGCCCGCCACACCGGCACCGCGGGACAGTGCCAGCAACACGGTTTCGACCTGGTCATCGGCATGCTGCGCGATTGCTACTGATTTGATAGCAAACTTTGAAGCACTGTCAAGCACAAGCCTATCAAAAGCCTGGTATCTCGCGCGGCGTGCGGCGGCTTCAGGACTCTCTCCAGGGGCGTGTTGCGCCGCCACGCGCTGTACCACCAGGGGCACGTTCATCTGCTCACAGAGCTGGCGGCAGTGCGCCTCAAAGGCATCGGCCGCCGCCTGCAGGCCGTGGTGCACATGCAGCGCCTGCACCTGACCGGGCCATCGCCGTGCACAGGCCAGCAACAGGGCCGTGGAGTCTGCTCCTCCGCTCAGGCCTACCAGCAGCGGGAGAGGGGGATCAAAGGCCTCAAGCGCTTCGTCGAAGGCACGCGTGGATGGGCCGCTCTGCGCTCCCTGCTTCCTGGTCATCGGCCTCGCCCCTGATCGCGCACCTGCATACACGCATTATCGGGCGCACCTGCTGGTACGCCCGGGCACACCACGCACCGCCTGCCGAACAGCAGGAGGCGCCGTGCGAACCAGGTTCAGGGCGCAGGCAGGCGAGCAGCGTGGCCACCACCGCGGGCGGCACTGCCTTCTTCCGACAGGCGGAAGGTGCCGACCACTTCGGACAAACGCACCGATTGGTCCTTCAGGCTTTGTGCTGCGGCAGCGCTTTCTTCGACCAGAGCGGCATTCTGCTGTGTCATCTGGTCGAGCTGCGCCACCGCCTGCCCCACCTCAGCAATGCTGGTGCTCTGCTCGTTGGTCGAAGCCGAGATTTCGGCCATGATGCGCGTCACGCGCTCCACCGACATGACGATATCGGTCATGGTCGTGCCGGCGTCGTGCACGAGGCGTGAGCCGTTTTCCACCTGCTCGACCGAGCTGACGATCAGGCTCTTGATCTCACGGGCCGCCTCGGCGCTGCGCTGCGCAAGGCTTCGCACCTCGCCGGCCACCACAGCAAAGCCACGGCCCTGCTCGCCTGCGCGGGCCGCTTCCACGGCCGCGTTCAGCGCCAGGATGTTGGTCTGGAAGGCAATGCCATCAATCACACCGATGATGTCCGAAATCTTGCGCGAGGCCGCGTTGATCTGGTCCATGGTGGTGACCACGTTGCCCACCACGGTGCCTCCGTGCTCGGCCACGGCCGAAGCCTGGGCCACGAGTTGATTGGCCTGCCGGGCCGCGTCGGCGTTGTGCCGCACGGTGTCGGTGAGCTGCTGCATCGAGGCCGACGTTTCCTCCAGGCTGGACGCAGCCATCTCGGTGCGGCTGCTCAGGTCGTGGTTGCCAGTCGCGATCTCCTCGGCTGCCAGGCGCACCGATTGGCTGGCATCGCGAATCTGTGCCAGCACATTCGAGAGCTTGCCGGCGAAGTTGTTGAAGCTGTGTGCGATCTGAGCCAACTCGTCCTCGCCCTGCGCATCGATGCGCCGCGACAAGTCTCCGTCGCCCTCACCGATGTCATGCATGGCGTCTCGTACCAACGTCAGGCGGCGCAGGCGCTGGGTGAGGATGCCCCCGAGCAGTACGACCGTCACGCCCAGCACCACGATGCTAGACACCACCGATGTCACCAGCATCGAACGGATCGGGGCGAGCGCCTCGGACTCGTCCAGCGCCACCACCAGCATCCAGGTGGTGCCTGCAATGGGCACCACAGTCAGCAGGCGCTGACGGCCGTCGATCTCGACGGGCAGCATCGCATTGCCCTTGGAGGCGGCTGCCAGCTTTTCCGACGACAGATCCTTGGACAGCTCTGTCAGTGGCTTGAGGGTCAGCGCGGCATTCGGGTGGGCGATGATCTTCCCATCGCTGGACGCCATAAAACCGAAACTTTGCGGAGTCGGCTTGACGGTGGCAACCGTGGCGACCACAGCGTCCATGTAGACATCACCCGCTGCCACGCCCTTGAGAGCGCTGCCAGCGCCCACTGGCGTGGCAAAGGTGACCACCAGCTTGCCATCCGAGGCAGAAATGTAGGGCGGCGTGATGACCGACGTCCCCGCAGCGGCCGCCTGCTTGTACCAGGGACGCGCCGTAGGGTCGTAATCAGGGGGCAGATTCCGAGTTTCAGAGAAGATGTACTTCTTGTCTGCGAAGCCGAAGTACACCGTAGAGAACTTGCCAGCGTCTCGCAGGATCGCCAGGGTCTTGACGGGGTCGGGCTCCTCAAAGGCGGCGGTGGACGCCGCAATGATCATGGCCTTGGCACGCCCCCACTCCTCGATGGTTTCCACGTGGCTCTTGGCTGTTGCCAGGCTTTCATCTGTCAGGTTCGCACGGGCTTGGCCACTGGCCACCCAAAAATTGACGACTGTCAGAACCATCAGGCCCAGCACCAGGCAGGCCGTGGAAAGCACCAGGATCTGCCCCTTGAGAGACTTGAGCATGGACATGCAGCACTCCTTCATAGACCGGGATCGGACGATCAGCCCATGCTACAACTGGTTGCAATAAGCGCGCCAGAGCGACTAACCCTGCCCCAAGACAGACGTTGGCTATCAACGACAACGGCCCCGAGGGGCCGTTGGTGACTGCGCAGAAACAAGACCCTCGGGCGGGCCGGGGCAATCAGCGCCCGTCCGCCTTGGTGTCGGTGAAGCGTCCGTAGCTCTGCAGACGTTCGTAGCGGCGGTCGAGCAGTTCCTTGGGTTTGAGATCGGACACTTGGCGGAAAGCATCTCCGAGCGCGCGCTTGAGAAACGCCGCCATTTGCTTGTGGTCGCGGTGGGCACCGCCCACGGGCTCGTTCACGATCTTGTCCACCAGCCCCAGCGCCTTGAGTCGGTGCGCCGTGATACCGAGGGCGTCGGCGGCTTCCTGGGCCTTGTCGCTGGTCTTCCAGAGGATGGACGCGCAGCCCTCCGGACTGATCACGGAATACACCGAGTACTGCAGCATCAGCACCTGGTCGGCCACGCTGATGGCCAGCGCGCCGCCCGAGCCACCTTCGCCGATGATGGTGGTGATGATGGGCACTTCGAGCTGCGCCATCTCGAAGATGTTGCGGCCGATGGCTTCGGACTGACCACGCTCTTCCGCATCAATGCCGGGAAACGCACCGGGGGTGTCCACGAAGGTGAACACCGGCAGCCTGAACTTCTCGGCCGTCTTCATCAGCCGCAGGGCCTTGCGGTAGCCCTCGGGACGCGTCATACCAAAGTTGCGCGCGGTACGCTCCTTGGTATCGCGCCCCTTTTGGTGACCGACCACCATGCAGGCATGGCCGTTGAAGCGGGCCAGACCGCCCACGATGGACAGGTCATCGGAAAAGTGCCGATCACCGTGCATCTCCACAAAATCGCTGAAGATCTCGCGCACGTAGTCCAGCGTGTACGGGCGCTCCGCATGGCGTGCGATCTTGGTGATCTGCCAGGGCGAGAGGTCGCTGTAGATGTCCTTGGTCAGCTGCAGGCTTTTCTTGCTGAGCTGGTCGATCTCTTCCGAGATGTCTACCGCGCTTTCGGTCTGCACGTAGCGCAGTTCTTCGATTTTGGCTTCGAGTTCGGCAATCGGCTGCTCGAAGTCCAGAAATGTCTTTTTCGCCAACTTGTTCTCCTTGTTCCGCAGGGCGTCAGGGGTGGCAGGTGCTCGCGCCAGCGGCCCTGCACGTCCTGAAGGTCAGTACGTGACCGGCAGCGGATCGAGCGACCGCCAAATATACCAAGTCGCCACACTGCACCAGGGCTTCCAGGCCTCGGCCACCTCGCGCGCATCGCTGCGGCTGACCGGGTCTCCCGAGAAGTAATTCTGGCTGATGCCGTTGATCAGCCCCACATCGTCCAGGGGCAGCACATTCGGGCGCATCAGATGGAAGATCAGAAACATCTCCGCCGTCCATCGGCCAATCCCCCGGATGGCCACCAGTTCCTGGATGATGGCCTCGTCGTCCATGGACGCCCAATCCATCACATGCAGACGGCCATCGTCAAAGTGCAGCGCCAAGTCGACGAGGTAGTCCACCTTGCGCGCCGACAGGCCCGCGGCGCGCATGTCGTCCACCTTGAGCCGCAGCAAGGCCGCCGGCTGCACCACCGGCAGCAGCAGGCTGAAGCGATCCCACACCGTCTGGGCCGCCTTCACCGAAATCTGCTGTCCGACAATGCTTCGCGCCAGCGTGACAAAGGCATCGCCCCGCGTCTGCAGCCGCGCATCACCGAACTGAGGGATCAGGCGCTTCATCACCCGGTCCTTGCGCATCAGGTGCTTGCAGGCGTCGGCCCAGTAGGCAGGCGTTGCCGCTTCGCCTGGAGTAGCGCCGATGGCAGCGGGCGCGGCCGCTGGAGTCGCGCTTTTCTTAGCAGGAGCCATGTATGCCTTCGGCGTTCGATGCGGTGCGCGCGGGCTGTGCCGAGCGCGGGGTCACTGCGCAGCCTCCCAGGTGGTGCCTGCCGCCGAGTCCTTGAGCACGATGCCACGGGCCAGCAGTTCCTGCCGAATACGGTCCGCCTCTGCGTAGTTCTTGGCCGCTTTGGCGGCCGCACGGGCTGCAATCTGTGCCGCGATCTCAGATTCGTCCAGCGCGGTCGCGCCGGCACGCAAGAAGGCCTTGGGCTCGCCCTGCAGGATGCCCAGGCAAGCGCCCAGCGCGCGCAGCAGCCCCGACGATTGCGGTGACCGCGTCTTGTTCACCTCGCTCGCCAGATCAAACAAAACCGCCATGGCTTCAGGGGTGCCAAAGTCTTCGTCCATGGCCGCCTGGAAACGTGCGGCATACGGGTCGGTCCAATCAATGGCCGCGAGCGGCGCTGGCGGCACCAGATCAAGCGCCGTGTAGAGGCGCTTCAAGGCCTGCCGAGCATCGTCCAGATGCGCATCGCTGTAGTTGAGCGGGCTGCGGTAGTGAGCCCGCACGATGAAGAAGCGCACCGTTTCGGCGTCGTACTTCGCCAGCACGTCGCGGATGGTGAAGAAGTTGCCGAGCGACTTGCTCATCTTCTCGTTGTCCACGCGCACAAAACCGTTGTGCATCCAGAACCGCGCCAAAGGCTGTCCGTTGGCGCCTTCGCTCTGGGCGATCTCGTTTTCGTGGTGCGGAAATTGCAGATCGGCACCGCCGCCGTGGATGTCAAAACTTTCCCCGAGCGTGGCGCAGCTCATGGCCGAGCACTCGATGTGCCAGCCCGGGCGACCGGCGCCAAACGGACTTTCCCACTTGGCTTCCGGGGGCTCCTCCGCTTTGGCGGCCTTCCAGAGCACGAAATCCAAGGGATCCTCTTTCCCATCCAGCACGGCCACACGCTCACCCGCACGCAGTTCGTCGAGGCTCTTGCCCGACAGCTTGCCGTACCCGGCAAACTTGCGCACCGCGTAGTTCACGTCGCCACTGCCGGCACGGTAGGCCAGGCCCTTTTCTTCCAGCCGGCCAATCAGCGACAGCATCTGTGGCACGTACTCGGTGGCACGCGGCTCCACCGAAGGCGGCTCAATGCCCAGCGCGCCAATGTCCGCGTGCATGGCGGCGATCATCTCGTCGGTGAGCTGGCGAATCGTAATTCCGCGTTCCAGCGCCCGCTTGATGATCTTGTCGTCAATGTCGGTAATGTTGCGCACATAGGTCACGCGCAGCCCCCGGGCCTTGAGCCAGCGCTGAACGACATCAAAGGCCATCATCATGCGCGCGTGGCCGATGTGGCACAGGTCGTAGATGGTCATGCCGCAGACGTACATGCGGACATGGCCGGGCTCGAGCGGGGAAAAATCCTCCAGGGCACGCGTGAGCGTGTTGTAAATGCGCAGACTCATGGGGAAAGGGCTCGGAAACAGGGAGGACGAGGGTGCGCAGGCACAACAGACAACGCTGACGCAGATCCCTCAAGAGGCTGCGCCCACACAGGCGCCCGGCGCGATCCGCGGCCCGCCACAGCGCTGTGGCACGACACCCCCTCAGCTACAATCCGCCGCAGTATAAAGCCCCGGGCCGCGGCCCTGCCGACCCTGTCCGATCTCCATGAAGCACGCCCCCCAACTTCACAGAATCCTGCGCCTGCTGGCACTGTCGGCCCTCGTGAGCACGGGCGTGGCCCACGCCGACGACTACAGCGAGATCACGCAACTGCTCCGATCGGGCAAGGCTGCCGAAGCGTTGGCCAGGGCCGAGCAACGTTTGTCCAGCGCACCGCGCGACCCGCAACTGCGCTTTCTGCGCGGTGTGGCGCTGGCCGATTCCGGCAAGCCCGCCGAAGCGATTGCCACGTTCACCAAGCTCACGGAAGAGTACCCGGAGTTGCCCGAGCCGTACAACAACCTGGCGGTACTGTACGCCAGCCAGAACCAGCTCGACAAGGCACGCACGGCGCTTGAAATGGCGATCCGCACCAACCCAAGCTATGCGACCGCACACGAGAATCTGGGTGACATCTACGCCAAGCTGGCCAGCCAAGCCTACAGCAAGGCCCTGCAACTGGATGCCAACCAGGCATCGGTACGTCCCAAGCTGGCCCTGATCCGCGAATTGTTCTCGGCCGATGCGGCGAACCGCACTGCCCGTGCGGGTGCGGCGGCTCCAGCCGCGACGCGCGCACCGGTTGCGGCACCGGCCGCCGCTCCTGTGCCGGCTGCAGCGCCCGCCCCTGCGGTGGTGGCCAAAGCACCTGCGCCCGCCCCGGCACCGGTGGCGGCTACGCCCGCTGCCGCAGCTCCAGCTGCCAGCGCTACCGCCGCAGCACCTGCTCCTGCGCCCGCACCGGCGCCGAGCCCGGCCCCCGCAGCAGCAGACAACGACATTCAGGAAGTGAACGCCGCCGTGCGCGCCTGGGCCCGTGCGTGGTCTGCCAAAGACATGAAGGGGTATCTGGCTGCCTACGGCAAGGACTTTGACCCCCCAGGCTCCATGAGCCGATCGGCCTGGGAAAAGGAACGCGAGGCACGCATCATGGGCAAGTCGCGCATCTCGGTCCAGTTGTCAGATCTGGCCATCACGGTCAACGGCAACAAGGCCACCGCCCGTTTCCGGCAGGCCTACAGCGCGGACTCGCTCAACGTGACGAGCCGCAAGACGCTTGATCTCGTGCAGGCCAACGGCCGCTGGGTCATCGTTCGGGAGTCCACTGGCGGCTGAGCTGCGGGCTACCGGCCTTCCGGGCAAAGCCCCTCTTTTGAGTTTGCATGACCGAGGTCACCCGATCCGCTCTACAGCTGGCGGGCCTGCTGGCGCTGGGCGCCGTGCTGGCACTGCCCGCACAGGCACGCCAGTCGCGGGAACGCACTGAGTCGCCCGCCCCCACCAATGCGTCTGCGCTGCGCGACGGGCAGGCTGAACAGCGCCTGCTGCAGGTGTATCGCCTGACGGCCGAAGGTCGCTCGCGCGAAGCGCTGGTCGAGGCTGAGGCCCTGGTGCGCGACCACCCCAACTTCCAGCTTGCGCAGCTCGCGCTGGGCGACTTGCTGGCTGCGCGCATCCGCCCTGTGCGGCGCGTGGGCGACGTGCCGGAGCCCGACACCAGCCGCGCCAGCGAGGCCGCCGCCGTGCTGGATGAATTGCGCATCGAATCGCTGCAGCGCGTGCAGGCTCACAAGGCACGTCCTGCCCTGGGTACGCTGCCTGCGCAGTTTCTGGAACTCCCTGCACGCACCCGCCACGCGATCGCTGTCGACACCTCGCGGTCGCGCCTGTACCTGTTTGAGAATTCAGCCTCGGGTCTGCGACTGGTGGCGGACTACTACGTGTCGGTGGGCAAGCTGGGCATCGACAAGAACGTGGAAGGCGACCAGCGCACGCCGTTGGGGGTGTACTTCATCACCAGCCGTCTCGACCCCGACACACTGCGCGACTTCTACGGTGTGGGTGCGCTGCCCATCAATTATCCCAACCCGCTCGATCAAGCCCGGGGCAAGACGGGCAGCGGCATCTGGCTGCACGGCACGCCGCCCGAACAGTTCGCGCGCGCACCGCTGGCCACAGACGGCTGCCTCGTCCTGGCCAACCCCGATCTGGAGCGCCTGCTGCGCATGGTGGAGCCACGCAGCACGCCGGTGGTGATTGCCCGCCAGCTGCAGTGGGTGACGCCCCGCGATGTGCAGGCACAGCGCCAATCATTCGACAGCGTGCTGGAGGCCTGGCGATCGGCCAAGTCCGCTGGTGACATGCAGCGGCTGCTGACCTTTTATGCGTCGGATTTTCAGAGCAACCGCAAGAAAAGCCTGGCCGACTGGGCGCCCGTGCTGCAAGCCGAGGCTCGTGCACTCAAGGGACGCGAAATCGAGCTCAAAGACAAGTCCCTGCTGCGCTGGACGGATTCCGCCGAAACGATGGTGGTAACGTTCGGCGAAGTCGCACGCGGTGCCCGCACGGGCACCGTCAAGCGCCAGTATTGGATACGGCGTGGCCAACAATGGCAGATCTTTTTTGAAGGAGTGATTGGATGATTTCCAGACGACAGACCACGCTGCGCCTTGCGGCCGCCGTGCTCGCCGCCGCCTGCGGGATGGGCGCGGTCCATGCCCAGGACGCACCGCGCGTGAAGCTGGTGACCTCGCTGGGTGAGATCGTGGTGGAACTCAACCCCGCCAAGGCGCCGAAATCGGTCGAGAACTTCCTGCAATACGTGAAGGACAAGCACTACGACGGCACGGTGTTCCACCGCGTGATCGACGGCTTCATGATCCAGGGCGGTGGCTTCACCATGGACCTGGTGCAAAAACCCACCCGTGCGCCCATTCCGCTCGAAGCGAACAACGGCCTGAAGAACGACACCTACACCATCGCCATGGCGCGCACGCCCGCGCCCAACTCGGCCACCTCGCAGTTCTTCATCAACGTGAAGAACAACGACATGCTCAACGCCCCGCAGCCCGATGGCCACGGCTATGCCGTGTTCGGCAAAGTGGTGGAAGGCACGGCCGTGGTGGACAAGATCAAGGCCGTGCCCACGGGCAACCGCGGCATGCACCAGAACGTGCCCACCACGCCGGTGGTCATCCAGTCGGCCACGCTGCTTGCCAAGTAAGCGACGCCTGCTTCCATTCCCTGTCACCGAATTCCAGAGGTTTCCATGAGCAATCCCCAAGTCGAACTGCACATCACCGGCCACGGCGTCATCACGCTCGAACTCGACGCCGCCAAAGCGCCGAAGTCGGTCGAGAACTTTCTCTCGTACGTGAACAAGGGCCACTACAACAACACCGTCTTCCACCGCGTGATCAACGGCTTCATGATCCAGGGCGGCGGCTTCGAGCCCGGCATGCAGCAAAAAGGCACGGATGCGCCGATCCAGAACGAAGCCAACAACGGCCTGAAGAACGACAAGTACACGATCGCCATGGCCCGTACGAGCGACCCGCACTCGGCCACGGCCCAGTTCTTCATCAACGTGGCCGACAACGGCTTTCTGAACCACACCGCCCCCTCGGCCCAAGGCTGGGGCTACGCCGTTTTCGGCAAGGTGGTCAAGGGCACCGAAATCGTCGATGCGATCAAGGGCGTGAAGACCGGCCGCAAGGGCTTCCACGACGACGTGCCCAAGGACGACGTGATCATCGAAAAGGCTGTCGCCCTGTGATCCTGGCCCTGGGCGGGCGTGCGGCCTGCGCCGCGGCCCGGCTCCGGGGCCGCCATGCGTCAGCGCCCAGGCGCTGAGGCCCACGGCGCCACACCGCTCCCCATGACCCCGACCGTGCCCCCGTTTGCAGAGCTTGTGGCTCCGCTGCACTGGCGCACGGTCGATTTCATTTCCGACCTGCACCTGCAGGCCAGCGAGCCCGCCACCTGGCAGGGCTTTGAGCAATACCTGCGCACCACCCCAGCCGACGCAGTCTTCATGCTGGGCGACCTGTTCGAGGTGTGGGTGGGCGACGACGTACTGGCCGAGTCCGGCGGCTTCGAGGCCATGGCCTGCACCGCGCTGCGCGCCGCCAGCAAGGCCGGGCGCACGCTGTTCTTTCTGCACGGCAACCGCGACTTCCTCATCGGCCCCGGCTTTGCCGCGGCCAGTGGCGCTGCGCTGCTGCACGACCCCACGGTGCTCGTCTGGCAGGGCCAGCGCTACCTGCTGAGCCACGGCGACGCGCTGTGTCTGGACGACCTGGACTACCAGCGCTTTCGCGCCGAGTCGCGCGGCGCGGCATGGCGCTCACGCTTTCTGGCGCAGCCGCTGGCCGTACGGCGTGCGCAGGCCCGCGGCATCCGCGAGCAAAGTGAAGCCCGCAAGCGCGCCGCCGTGCACTATGCCGACGTGGATACCCCTGCCGCCCGCGCCTGGCTGCAGGCCGCCCGGGCCCATACGATGGTGCACGGCCACACCCACCGCCCCGCCCGCCATGCGCTGGGCGACGGCATGGAGCGCTGGGTGCTCAGCGACTGGGAACTCGACGCCCAGCCGCCGCGCGCCGATGTGCTGCGCCTGAACGCACCGGGCTTGGAACCCGAACGCATCGCCCCCACCTGACGGCGATGCCCGCCTTCTGGAACCGACTGCGCAACCGCCTGCGCACCACCATCGCCCCGGTCCCCGACATTCCGGCCGACCGCTGGCTCGACACCGTACGGCGCCACCCTTTTCTGCAAGCGCTGTCGCTGCCCGAACAGGCCAAGCTGCGCGCCCTGGCCGCGCTGTTCCTGGACCGCAAGGAATTCCACGGCGCCCACGGCCTGCAGGTCAGCGACGCCATGGCCATCGACATCGCCGCGCAAGCCTGCCTGCCACTGCTGCACTGGGGCGACCCAGCGCAGGCTCTGGGCTGGTACGACGATTTTGTGACCATCGTCGTGCACCCGGCCGAGGCCGTGGCGCTGCGCAAGGCGCAGGACGAAGCCGGGGTGGTGCATGAATACACCGAGGTGCTGGCCGGCGAGGCCATGGAGCGCGGCCCGGTGATGCTGAGCTGGCCCCACGTCGAAGGCGCGGGCCTGAACGCCGAGCAGGGCACGAACGTGGTCATCCACGAGTTTGTGCACAAGCTGGACATGCGCAGCGGCCATGCCAACGGCTGTCCCCCGCTGCCCGCGGGCTTTTTGGGCGCCCGCGGCGTGCGCGAAGCCCACGAGCGCTGGTGGGCAGCCTGGGAGCCTGCCTACGGGTCTTTCCGCGAAGCCGTGATCAAGGCCGAGCGTTTCGGTGCCGAATGGCCCTGGCTGGATGCGTACGGCGCGACGGCTCCGGCCGAATTCTTTGCGGTGGCCTGCGAGGCGTATTTTGTGAACCGGGCGCGGTTTGCGCTGGAGTTTCCAACCCTGATGGCACCGCTGGATGCGCTGTACCGGCCAGCAGGGACAAGCTCTAGCGTTTGAGGTGTTTGGGGCTGCTTGTGCTTGCCAATTAAGCACGAGCAGCTGTTATTTCAATAGCAAACTGATGGCTGGCCACGCCCCAAGCCCTGCCCGCGCCCTTTGCACCACGCCCCGGTCTGCATCAGCGCTGAACCGCCTGGGCACTGAAGCCTTCCGAGGCGCTGCACACGGCCCCGCGGCCACGCCATCCGACCAACAGGCGCTACTAATTTGATAGCTGCTTGTGCTTGATTGGCAAGCACGAGCAGCCCCAAACGTTCTTAACCCCGAGCCGCCAGCTTCTCTTGCCGCCCGGCCTTCCAGGCGCCGAAGATCGCGATCAGGCCCGGCACGATGATCAGCGCCCAGATGATCTTGTCCAGGTGCTCGCGCACCCAGGGCAGGTTGCCAAAGTAATAGCCCGCGGTGCACAGGCTCAGCACCCACAGCAGCGCTCCGCCCACGTTGTAGGCCGTGAACTTTGTGCGGTCCATCTCGGCCACACCGGCCACAAAGGGCGCAAACGTGCGGATGAAAGGCATGAAGCGCGCCAGCACGATGGTGATGCCGCCGTAGCGCTCGTAGAACGCATGCGCGCGGTCAAAGGCCTTGCGGTTGAACCAGCGCGAGTTCTCCCACTGGAACACCTTGGGCCCGAAATAGCGGCCGATGGTGTAGTTGCACTGGTCGCCCAGAATGGCCGCCACGATGAGCAGCGTGACCGCAACCGGATAGCTCATCAGGCCCACGCCGCACAGCGCCCCGACGATGAACAGCAGCGAGTCGCCCGGCAGAAACGGCATGACGACCACGCCCGTCTCCACAAACACGATCAGGAACAGCAGCGCGTACACCCACGGGCCGTAGGCCTGCACAAAGGCCTCCAGGTAGCGGTCCACGTGGAGGATGAAGTCGATGAAGAACGTGACGATTTCCATGGCGTCGGGCGGGCAGGCCTGCGCAAAGGCGGCCTCCGCAGGGGGCGGCAGTTGAGAGCAGCGGGCATTATGCGCAGGGCCTGCACGGGCGGCAGCCAAGCCCCTGCCTGGCCTGCGTGCTCCGCGCCCGGGGCCCCTGCGTGGCGCGCCCTAGAATCCCCCGGTGACATCCTCCGCCGACACGCCTTCCCTCGCCGCCGCAGCCGCGGCCCCCGTGGCCTCGCTCGCCCCCGCCCGGACCGAGCGCCGCCCCATCCGCGACCTGCCCGACGAGTTGATCAGCCAGATCGCCGCGGGCGAAGTCGTCGAGCGCCCAGCCTCTGTGGTGCGCGAGCTGGTGGACAACGCGCTCGATGCCGGGGCCACGCAGATCACGGTGCGCCTGATGGCCGGTGGCGTGCGCCTGATTGCGGTGGAAGACGACGGGTGTGGCATTCCGCAGGACGAGCTGCCCGTGGCGCTGCGCCGCCACGCCACCAGCAAGATCCGCGACCTGCACGACCTGGAAACCGTGTGCACCATGGGTTTTCGGGGCGAAGCGCTGGCCGCCATCGCCTCGGTGTCAGAAACCGCCCTGCTCTCGCGCACGGCCGGCCAGGCCAGCGCCTTTTTGCTCGACGCCCGCAGCGGCGAGCTGCGTCCGGCCGCACGCGCCCAGGGGACCACGGTCGAGGTGAAAGAGCTGTTTTTCTCCACCCCCGCGCGGCGCAAATTCCTCAAGACCGACGCCACCGAACTGGCCCACTGCGTCGAAGCCGTGCGCCGCCATGCGCTTGCGCGGCCCGATGTAGGCTTTGCCGTGTGGCACGAAGGCAAGCTGGTCGAGCAGTGGCGCGCCTGCCCCTCCGGGCCCGAGCTGAGCGCAGACGATGCGCTGGCCCGCCGCCTGGCCGACGTGCTGGGCGAAGATTTCGTGGCCCAGTCGGTGCCGGTGCTGCGGCGCGTGGGGCCCGTGACCATTACGGGCCGCGCAGGCGTGCCCGACGCCGCCCGCTCGCGGCCCGACCACCAGTACTGCTACGTCAACGGCCGCTTCGTGCGCGACAAGGTGCTCACGCACGCCGCGCGCAGCGCCTATGAAGACGTGCTGCACGGCCAGCGCCAGCCGGTGTATGCGCTGTATGTGGAGATCGACCCCGCCCGTGTGGACGTGAACGTGCACCCCACCAAGATCGAGGTGCGCTTTCGCGACAGCCGCGAGGTGCACCAGGCGGTACGGCATGCGGTCGAAGACGCGCTGGCCGCACCCCGGGCGGCCTTGGCCACGGCGGCGGCCACCGCCGCCACACAGCCCTCACGGGTGCCAACCGACCCGGCCCCAGGTCCAGCGCCCCGCCTAGCCGCGCCGCAGTGGCGCGGCCAGCAAACCGCGCTGGGCCTGGCAGACCGGCAGCAGGCCATGTACGACCTGCAAGCCCTGTGGGGCAGCCCCGCGCCGGCCAATCACCCAGCGGCACGGGACACGCCCACCGTGCAGGGGCAATCCGACGCCCCTCCGCCCGAAGTGACCGAACGACCGGCCTTGGGCTGGGAGCAAGCTGCAACCAGCACTGCTGCCATCGCCGATGCGGCTTCCGCCATCAGCGCTGCGCCTCGCCCGCCGCAGCCTGCTGCGCCCACTGCAGAACCCGCCGCCACCTGGCCGCTGGGCCGGGCCATTGCGCAGTTGCACGGTGTGTACATCCTGGCCGAAAACACGCAGGGCCTGGTGGTGGTGGACATGCACGCCGCGCACGAACGCATCGTGTACGAACGCCTCAAGGCGCAGATCGACCAGGGCGCGCGGCTGGCCAGCCAGCCGTTGCTGATCCCGGCCACCTTTGCCGCCACACCGCACGAAGTGGCCACGGCCGAAGCCCACCCCGACGTGCTGGCCACCCTGGGCCTGGAGGTGGTGCCGTTTTCGCCCAAAACACTCGCGGTGCGCGCGGTGCCCACCACGCTTGCGCAGGGCGACCCGGTGGAGCTGGCGCGCAGCGTACTGGCCGACCTGGCCGCGCACGACGCCAGCACCGTGGTGCAACGCGCGCGCAATGAAATACTGGCCACCATGGCCTGCCACGGTGCAGTGCGCGCCAACCGCCGACTCACGCTCGACGAGATGAACGCGCTGCTGCGGCAGATGGAAGTGACCGAGCGCTCCGACCAGTGCAACCATGGCCGCCCTACCTGGCGTCCGCTCAGCATGAAGGAGCTGGACGCGCTGTTCTTGCGCGGTCGCTGACGCCTGTACCGCTTCGACGCCGAGCCCCCCGGGCGACCACATGTCCGCCCCCTACCGCCCCAGCCCATGATCCAGCTTGACGCGGACTCCATCGCCCAGACCACACCCACCGCCCGTGCCATGGCACGCCTGGTGGACGCGCACTGGGCCCTGGGCCCAGTGCAGCACTGCACGCTGATGCGGCGCGGCTTCAACCATGTCTATGGGCTGCAGTGGGCGGACGGCCGCCGTGCGATTGCGCGGCTCAGCGCCGCACGGCCGCGCGGCCCGGCCAATGTGGACTACGAAGCCGCACTGCTGGGGCATCTGCAGCGCCGCGGCATCCGGGTGGCGGCCCCGCTTCCCACCGCCGCAGAAACCAGCAGCGTCAACGTGACCCTGCCAGAAGGCACACGTCCACTGATGCTGTTTGAGCACCTGGACGGCGAACCACCCGGCGACGACCTGTCTGACTGGACCCACAGCGGCCGCGCGCTGGCCGCCTTGCACACTGCTGGGCAGGACTACACCGGCCCGCCAAGCCGCTACACGCTGGAGCCCGGCTGTATGCTCCACACAGCCCTGGCCCAACTGCGCAAAACGCCGGTCATGGACGATGCGCTCTGGCACGGCCTGTCGGAGGTGGCAGCACAGGTGCGCGAGAGGCTGGGCTCTGCAGAAGGCCTGGGGCGCGTGCACGCCCATGGAGACTTTCACGGCAGCAACCATTTCATGGTCACAGGGCTGCAGGGCGCACGCGAAGTGGCGTTTTTCGACTTCGACGACGCCGGACCGGGGCTGCTGGCCTACGAGCTGGGCGTACTGCTGTGGAGCCTGCTGCCACGGCGCACCGATGTGCCGCTGGCTGCACCGCTGCAAGCGCGCTGGCGGCACTACCTCGCAGGCTACCGCAGTGTGGCCCCGCTAGCGCCGGCCGACATCGCAGCGATGGCGCCCAGCCTGGTGCTGCGACAGTTTTGGACCATGGCAGAGTACGCAGGCCGGGTGGACGTGTGGGGCACAGAGGCCATGCCCGCGCACTGGCTACGCAAGCAGGTGCCGCTGATGCAGCACTGGCTGACGCTCGATGTGGAAGGTGATCTGAGCGCACCGGTAGCAGCGGCGGCAAGCGCCCGTTAAGCGCGCGCGGCGGCGCACCGCGCTCGCCGGGCGCGCCAACACAAAAGGCCCGCAGTCGCGGGCCTCTCTGATGGATCCTGCCTCGCGCTTCAGTTGTCGCGCGCAGCCTTGGCGGTATCGGGGAAGTCGCTGAACACGCCGTCCACACCCAGCTCGTAGAACAGCTTGTATTCGGCCGCCGGGCTGCCCTTGAAGTCCGACGCGAGGCGGCGGGCTTCGTTGCGGAAGGTGTAGGCGTGCACGAACAGGCCCGCAGCGTGGGCGTTCTTCACCACGTCGGTGGGGGGCAGCATCACGCGGTCGCGGTCGTCGATGCGGCCGTCGCCGTTCAGGTCGTCAGGCTTGCCGTCGTTGTTGGCATCCACCTGCTTGGACGAAATCAGGTACGGCTTCCAGGGGCCAATGCCGTCGGCATAGGTCTTCACTTCGCGCAGGCCCGCTGGGGTGAGCAGGCTGGCAAAGGTGCGCGGATCGCCCGCCACGGCAAAGTCGTAGGGCTTGTCGTACGGCGCCACCAGCGACATGCTGCCGTCGGCCTTCACGTCGTCGGCGTCCACCAGTTGCACCAGGCGGATCTGCGTCTTGGTGCGCAGGTACTTGAGGTTGGCCACCTCAAACGACTGCACGATCACCGGCGACGACTTGCTGGTGTAACCGTACTTGGCCAGCACAGCCAGCAGACGGTCTTCCAGCGCCAGCCCCAGGCCTGCGTGGTAAGTCGGGTGCTTGGTTTCCGGGTACACGCCCACCGTACGGCCAACTTTGGCCCCTTCGGTGCGCGCCAGTTCGATGACTTCTTCCAGCGTGGGCACCTGGAAGCGGCCATTGAACGACTGGTCGCGTTCGGCCATGGGCTGCACCGCGCGCAGCGTCTTGAGCTCGGCCAGCGTGAAGTCGGACGCGAACCAGCCCTCTTCGGTCACGCCATCCACCACCTTTTTCGTCTTGCGCGCCGCAAACTCCGGCCGCTGGGCCACGTCGGTGGTACTGGTGATGTTGGGCTCATGGCGCGCAACCAGCACGCCGTCCTTGGTGGCCACCAGATCCGGTTCGATGAAGTCGGCACCCATTTCGATGGCGCGGCGGTAGGCCTCCAGCGTGTGCTCGGGCAGGTAACCGCTCGCACCCCGGTGACCGATGACCAGCGGCGTGTCGCCGTTGAGCGTGGGGTAGCGGGGGCCATCGCTGCCGCCGCAAGCCGTCAGGGCCAGCGCTGCAGCCACGGTCACCGTGGCCAGCGAAAACTTGTACTTGTGCATGCGTTTCTCCTCACTGCGTATGGCAGAACAACCATGGAAATGTGACGGTCTCGCGTGACAGCGTTGTGACGCTGACGCACGGCGCTCCGGCCTCTACGCCCCTCTCGGCGCACCAGAACCGCCCCATGATGCACAACAAAGAGACATAAGCACACCAATTCAATGCAAACCGGCATCAAATCGCCAACTTGGTGCACAGCAGGTCACATAATCTCATGTGCTATAGACATAAGTACGCTTTGTTTTCGCCTGCTGTCGCGCTGGCGGAGCAGGTGTCCTGCCGCTTCACTGAGAAAGCCTCACCGGTATGCAACACGCATCTGTTCACCAGTTTTTGGATCACGTCGCCCTGCGCAACCCTGGCCAGCCCGAGTTCCTGCAAGCCGTCACCGAGGTGATGGAAAGCCTTTGGCCGTTCATTGCGCAGCACCCGCGCTATGCAGAGCATGGCCTGCTGGAGCGCTTGGTCGAGCCCGAGCGTGTGGTGATGTTCCGCGTGTCATGGATGGACGACCACGGTCAGGTACAGGTGCACCGTGGCTACCGCATCCAGCACAACATGGCCATCGGCCCATACAAGGGCGGCATCCGCTTCCATCCGTCGGTCAACCTGTCGGTGCTCAAGTTCCTGGCGTTCGAGCAGACCTTCAAGAACGCACTGACCACCCTGCCCATGGGCGGCGGCAAAGGCGGCAGCGACTTCGACCCCAAGGGCAAGAGCCCAGCCGAGGTCATGCGCTTTTGCCAGGCCTTTGCGAGCGAATTGTTCCGCCATGTGGGTGCCGACACCGACGTGCCCGCGGGCGACATTGGCGTGGGTGGGCGCGAGGTGGGCTACATGGCTGGCATGGTCAAGAAGCTCAGCAACCGGGCCGACTGCGTGTTCACCGGCAAGGGCCTGTCGTTCGGCGGCTCGCTGATCCGCCCCGAGGCCACAGGCTATGGCACCGTGTACTTTGCCGACGAGATGCTCAAAACCCGGGGCAAGTCGTTCGAAGGCATGCGCGTGTCGGTGTCGGGCTCGGGCAACGTGGCGCAATACGCGGTCGAGAAGGCCATGCAGTTGGGTGCCAAAGTCGTCACCGTGTCTGACAGCAGCGGCACCGTGGTGGACGAACAGGGCTTCACACCCGAAAAGCTGGCGGTGCTGATGGAGGTGAAGAACCAGCAGTACGGCCGCGTGAGCGACTATGCCGCACGCACCGGCGCGAAGTTCGAGCCTGGCAAGCGGCCCTGGCATGTGCCGGTGGACGTGGCCCTGCCCTGCGCCACACAGAACGAACTCGACGAGCACGACGCCCGCACGCTGATCGCCAATGGCGTGGTCTGCGTGGCCGAGGGAGCCAACATGCCCTCGACCATCGAAGCCGCCAAGGCTTTCGAGGCTGCGGGCGTGCTCTATGCGCCAGGCAAGGCCAGCAATGCCGGCGGCGTGGCCACCTCCGGTTTGGAGATGAGCCAGAACGCGCTGCGCCTGGCATGGCCGCGCGAGGAGGTGGACGCGCGCCTGCTGCAGATCATGCGCGGCATCCATGCGGCCTGCCTGCAGTACGGCCGCCGCGCCGATGGCCGCGTGAGCTACATCGACGGTGCCAACGTGGCAGGCTTCGTGAAGGTGGCCGACGCCATGCTGGCCCAGGGCGTCGTCTGACACGGCCCACGGCTGCATACGGCCCCGACCGGGGGCTTACGCGCTGTTTTGCGCTTGCCGTGGCCGCGTGCGCTGCTATCCTGATCTGGCGGTGCCCGAGGGGTGCCACTTCTGGACCATGTCGATGGAAATCTTCAGCTTCCTCAACCTGATGGTGGAAAAGGCAGGGTCCGACCTGTTCTTCAGCGTCGGGGCCCCGGTCAACGTCAAGATCGAGGGCGTCACGCACCCCCTGAAGATGCCGGCTCTGCTGCCCGGGCAGGTCAAGCAGCTCGCCTACTCGATCATGAACGAGCGGCAGATCAGCGAGTTCGAGGCGCGCCAGGAGATGAACCTCTCCATCTCGGCGGAAAACCTCGGGCGTTTTCGTGTCAACGTGTTCGTGCAGCGCGGCGAGACCGGCATGGTGATCCGCTACATCAAGAACAAGATCCCGCCGCTCGAAGCGCTGGGCCTGCCCAAGGTGCTGGAGCGGCTGGTCATGCTCAAGCGCGGGCTGGTGCTGGTCACGGGGTCCACGGGCTCAGGCAAATCGACCACGCTGGCGTCGATGATCAACTTTCGCAACGAGAACGCCACGGGCCACATCCTCACGATTGAAGACCCGCTGGAGTTTCTGCACGCGCACAAGCGCTCGGTGGTCGATCAGCGCGAAGTCGGGATCGACACGCATTCGTACGAAGACGCGCTAAAAAACGCGCTGCGTGAAGCGCCCGACGTGATCATGATCGGCGAGATCCGCGACCGCAACACCATGAAACAGGCGATTGCGTACGCCGAAACCGGCCACCTGTGCCTGTCCACGCTGCACGCCAACAACGCCAACCAGGCGCTGGAGCGCGTGATCAACTTCTTCCCAGAAGATGCGCACCACCAACTGCTGGTGGACCTGAGCCTGAACCTCGCCGGCGTGGTGTCGCAGAGGCTCATCCCGGGTCTGCACGAAAAGCTCGTGCCCGCGGTGGAGGTGATGCTCAACTCGCCCTACATCGCTGAGCTGATCGGCAAGGGCGAGTTCTCGGCCATCAAGGAGGCGATGGGCCACAGCACCGAACAGGGCATGTGCACCTTCGACCAGGCGCTCTATCAGCTGTTTCAGGCTGGCAAGATCTCGCTCGAAGAGGCGCTGCACAACGCCGACTCGCGCACCGATCTGGCGCTGCGCATCCGCCTGGCAGCCGGCGTCAAGCCGGGCGAAACGGGCGAGCTGTCGATCGAACCGACGTCTCCCTCCCACATGCCGTCGCAGCACTTCTGAGCGCTGCGCACAGGGCGCTGCAATTCCGATGGTGGCGCGGGTGCATGGCCGCTGCCGCGTGCAAGGGCAGGCCCCCGCGTGCCACACTGCCAGCCGCCATGCGACGCATCTTCCCGATCCTTGCCATTGCCCTGGCCGCTGCTACCGTGGGCGGCTGCGCCACGCTCGACGCCAAGCAGCGCGAGTGGATCTTCCAGCCCAGCAACCGCACGTGGAATGGCCAATCCCACACCGAGGGCATGACCGACGTGTGGATCCCCCTGCCCCGCAGCACCAGCACAGCGGCAGCCGCATCGCCCCCCGAGCAGTTGCACGGCCTGTGGCTGCCCGCTGCGCAGGACGAAGCCCAGGCCCCCGTGCTGCTGTACCTGCACGGCGCACGCTGGAACGTGGCGGGCTCAGCCAATCGCATTCGCCGCATGCAGGCGCTGGGCTTTTCGGTGCTGGCCATCGACTACCGCGGTTTCGGACAAAGCAGCCCGGGCCTGCCGTCCGAACAATCGGCCGCGGCCGACGCTAGCGCCGCTTGGGACTGGCTGGCCCAGCGCTACCCCGACCGGCCGCGCTACATCTTCGGGCACTCGCTGGGCGGCGCCATCGCCATCGAGCTGGCCCGCCAGGTCCAGGACGAGCGCGGCACGCTGGTCGAGGGCACGTTCACCAGCATTCCGGACGTGGTGCGCACCTACCGCTGGGGCTGGCTGCCGGTGTCGCCGCTGATCACGCAGCGCTTTGAATCGGTGCGCAAGGTGGCGGAGATCGGCTCTCCGCTGCTGGTGGTACATGGCTCGGACGACCGCGTGATCGCACCCGAACTGGGCCGCCGCCTGTACGAGGCCGCGCAGGAGCCCAAGCGCTTCGTGCTGGTGGAAGGCGGCGCGCACCACAACACCAACGCGCTGGGCCAGGGGGCCTACCGCAGCGCTTTGGGCGAACTGTTTGGCCTGCGCTGACGCGCAAGCAGCACACCCGCCCTGGGCGGCCTGCCTGGAGACCCGCGCCCCCTGATCCGGGTCCCCATCTGGTACGCTCGTCCGCTTATGTCTGCCCCTTCTGCCACCGTGTCGCCTGCGCTGCCGCGCGTGGCGGTTTCGCAAGGTCTGGCCATCACGGTGCTCGCCCTGCTGCTGAGCATCCAGCCAGTCACCACCGACCTGTACCTGCCCGCCCTGCCCTCGCTCACGCGCGACCTGGGCGCGCCCGTCACGGCCGGTCAGCTCACGCTCAGCGCGCTGCTGCTGGCCTTTGGTGCGTCGCAGCTCGTGTGGGGGCCGCTGTCCGATCGGTTTGGCCGTCGCCCCGTGCTGCTGTGGGGGCTGGCCATCTACACGCTGGCCTCGCTGGGCAGCGCGTTCGCGCCCTCCATGGAGCTGCTGGTAGCCTGGCGTACCGCGCAGGGCGCGGCCATGGGAGCGGTGGTGATGTGCGCGCGCGCCATCGTGCGCGACCTGTACGACCCACTGGCCGGTGCGCGCACCATGTCCAAGGCGCTCACAGGCCTGGGACTGATCGCCTGCCTGTGCGCGCCGCTCGGTGGGCTGCTGTCGCAAACGCTGGGCTGGCGCGCTGCGCTGCTGGCCCTCACCGTGTATGCCGCTGGCACGCTGGCACTGGTGGCGCTGCGCATGCCCGAAACCCTGCACACCCCCAACCCGCGCGCACTGCAGCCGGCCACGCTGGCGCGCACCTGGGTGCTGGTGTTGCGCAATCCCACGTTCTGGGCGTTCTGCCTCCTCACCACCTGCAGCTACGGCGGGCTGTTCACGTTTCTCGCCGCGTCGTCGTTTGTGTTCATTGAAGTGCTGGGCCTGGCCCGCACGCAGTACGGCTGGGTGCTGCTGTCTACCGCGCTGGCCTACTTTGGCGGCACCTTTTTGTGCCGGCGGCTGCTGGCCCGCCACGGGCTGCGGCGCAGCGTGGCGCTGGCCGGGGGCCTGAGCCTGGCCGGCGGCCTGGGGCTGGCCGCCGTCGCGGCGCTCGGCGTGCGGCACCCGGTGGCGCTGCTTGCGCCGTTCTATTTGTTCATGGTGGCGCACGGTATCCACCAGCCCTGCGGGCAGACCGGGTCGGTGGGGCCGTTTCCGCAGGCGGCTGGTGTGGCGTCGGCACTCAATGGCTTTGTGATGATGCTCGTGGCCTTCGCCATCGGCGGCTGGGTGGGCACGCACCTGAACGGCACGGTATGGCCATTGGTGCAGGGCATCCTGTTCTGGTCGGTCGCGCTGGCCCTGGTGGCCTGGACGCTGGTGCGCCGCTACGGAGAGCCCGATGCCCGTGCTTGACCGCATCCGTGCGCTGGCCCTGGCCGGGCCTACCGCGTCTGGCAAGACCGCCGGAGCGCTGGCGCTGGCCGCGGTCATCGGCCGGCAGGTGCCGGTGGAGATCATCAGCGTCGACTCGGCCCTGGTGTACCGCGGCATGGACGTGGGCACCGCCAAGCCCACGCCCGAAGAACGCGCGGCCGTGCCGCACCACCTGATCGACATCCGCGACCCGCTGCAGGCCTACAGCGCCGCCGAGTTCGTGCACGACACCGAGGCGCTGATCACTGCCATCCGCGCGCGTGGCGCACTGCCGCTGCTGGTGGGCGGCACCATGCTGTACTTCAAGGCGCTGTTCGAGGGCATCGACGACATGCCCGCAGCCGACCCGGCTGTGCGCGCCGCGCTGGACGCCCGCGCCGCTGTGGAAGGCTGGCCCGCACTGCACGCCGAGCTGGCCCGCGTGGACCCGGCCACGGCCGCGCGCCTGGCCCCGGGCGACAGCCAGCGCATCCAGCGCGCGCTGGAGGTGTGGCAAGTGTCGGGCCGCCCGCTGTCGAGCTTTCACCAGCGCAGCGAACGCCAGGCCACGCAGGGCGCTGAGGGAAGCACCGCCGGCCAGCCCGACATCCCGTTGTTCTCGCTCGAACCCACCGACCGCGCCTGGCTGCACGCGCGCATTGCGCAGCGCTTTGATGCCATGCTGGCCCACGGCCTGCTCGACGAAGTCAGCGCCCTGCGCGCGCGCGGCGACCTGCACCCCGACCTGCCGTCGATGCGCTGCGTGGGTTACCGGCAGAGCTGGGAATACCTGGACGGCCAATGTTCGCGCGCCGAGCTGCGCGAACGCGGCATTGCCGCCACCCGCCAACTGGCCAAGCGTCAGGTGACCTGGCTGCGCAGTATGCCCGCACGCCATGTGGTGGCGGCCGACCAGCCCCAGGCCGTGGCCACGCTGGTGGCCACCGTACTCGACCGCCTGCGCGGCACCGCCCCCGCATGAGCACGCCCGCCGCCCCCTTGCTGCAGGTGCAGGGCCTGGCCAGACGCTATGGCGACAGCCGCGTGTTCGAGGGCGTGGACTTTGCCGTGGCACGCGGCGAGTTCGTGGCCATCGTGGGTGAATCGGGGGTGGGCAAATCCACCCTGCTCAACTGTCTGGCGGGGCTGGATACCTGGAGCGACGGCCGCATCGTGCACGCGGGCACCGACCTGGCCACGCTGGATGAAACCGCGCGCGCCCTGTGGCGGCGTGCGCAGGTGGGCTTTGTGTTCCAGGCCTTTCATGTGCTGCCGCACCTGGACGTGGCGCAGAACGTGGCCCTGCCGCTGATGCTGCTGGGCCGGCCCGACCCAGACCGCGTGCAGGCCATGCTGGGCGCCGTAGGCCTGCAGGGACTGGAGGCCCGGCTGCCGCGCGAGTTGAGCGGCGGCCAGTTGCAGCGCGTGGCCATTGCACGCGCCCTGGTGCACCGCCCGGGGCTGCTGCTGGCCGACGAGCCCACGGGCAACCTCGACCCGGCCACCGCCGCGCGGGTGATGGACGTGCTGGTGGAGCAGACCCGAGCCGCGGGCTCTGCGCTGGTGCTGGTCACGCACTCCGAAGCCGCGGCCGCGCGCGCCGACCGGGTGCTGCGGCTCACAGCCAGCGGCATGGCGCTGGCCCCGCCGGCGGTGGGCTGATGCGGGTGGGCGCTGGCTGCGCCCCGCCTTACTCGATGTGCAGGCGCTGCGCGCTGCTCACCAGCTTTTTGGGGAGCGTGAGCGTGAGCACGCCGTTGTCCACCTTGGCGCGGGCCTGCGTGGCGTCAATGTCGGTGGGCAGCTGAAAGCTGCGCGCCACCGCCCCGTAGTAGCGCTCGGCGCGCAGCACCTTGTCGCCTTCGGTCTTCTGGTCGTGCTGGCGCACCTCGGCGCGCAGGCTCACCACGTTGCCGTCCAGCGATACGTGCAGGTCTTCCTTGGCAACGCCCGGTACCTCGGCATGCACCACATAGCCGCTGTCGTTTTCCTTCACGTCGATCTTGATCTGCGCGGGGCTTGGCAGCGGGTCGCCGTGCAGCGGCCGCACATAAAAACCGGGGGCCAGGTCCTTGAAGAAGTCGTCGAACAGACTGCCGCGGCTCACGAGGGAATTCATGGTCTTGCTCCTTCCGTCAGGGGGTGGTGAATGGGGTTTCGCGGGGCCGCGCCACCGTTGCGCCGCCCTCTGCGGTGGAAGATACGAACCGCCCCCACCCGCTTCAAGAGGTGCGTGGCAGCCGTTTGATGCGCATCAAAAACCCGCGGCCCGCACCGCGGGGCCTGGCGGGGCCACAATGCCACCCATGTGGGGCCTGCTCCGTACCTTTTCATGGCATACGCTGTGCCACCACCCGTGGCGCAGCCTGGCGGCCGTGGTGTCGGTCATGCTGGGCGTGGCGCTGGCCTTTGCCGTGCACCTGATCAACGCCTCAGCGCTGGAAGAGTTCTCGCAGGCCGTGCGCACCGTCAATGGCGAGCCCGATTTGGAAGTGCGCGCCAGCCAGGGTACGTTGCCTGAGGCCTTGTACGCAACGTTGGCCACGCACCCGCTCGTGGCCCGCGCCAGCCCCGTGCTGGAGCTGGCCGTGGTGGCCGCCCCTCCCGCCCCCAGCGACACGGGCAAGCCCGGCGTGCCGATGCGCCTGCTGGGCGTGGACGCGCTGCAGGTGGGTGCGCTGGCCCCGGGCCTGGCCCCGCGCGTGCGCAGCGGCGGCGACCGGCTGGCCATCCTCGCGCCCGGGGCGGTGTTCCTCAACCCGGCTGCGCAGCAGGCGCTGGGCCTGCCCGCCGACGCCGACACCGCCACGCCCCTGGTGCTGGCCAGCGGGCTCGGGCGCAGCAGCGTGCAGGTCGAAGGCCGGGTGCAAGCCCCGGGCGCGCCCCTGGCCGTGATGGACCTGGGCGCGCTGCAACACGCCTGGGACCGCGCGGGCCAGCTCAGCCGCATCGACCTGCAACTGCGGCCCGGCACCGACCGGGTTGCCGCGCGCGTCGCGCTGCAGGCCCTTCCCGGCTGGCCCGCGCAGGCCGTGCTGGCCGAGCCGGGCGATGCCGGGCAGCGCATCAGCAACCTGTCGCGCGCGTACCGGGTCAACCTCACGGTGCTGGCGCTGGTGGCGCTGTTTACGGGCGCGTACCTGGTGTTTTCGGTGCTGTCGCTGGGGGTCACGCAACGCGCGCCGCAACTGGCGCTGCTGGCCGTGCTAGGGGCCACGCCGCGCCAGCGCCTGGGCCTGGTGCTGGCCGAATCGGCAGCGCTGGGGCTGGCCGGCAGCGCCGCAGGGCTGGCACTGGGCACGGGCCTGGCGCTGGCGGCCCTGCGCCTGCTGGGCGGCGACCTGGGCGGCGGCTACTTTGCGGGCGTCGAGCCCCCGCTGCGCTGGGCCCCCGCCGCCGCCGCGCTGTACGGTCTGCTGGGCCTGGGCGCTGCGCTGGTCGGCGGCTGGTGGCCCGCGCGCGCAGCCCAGCGCTTGGCCCCCGCGGCTACGCTCAAGGGCCTGGGCGTGGTGCAGGCGGGCGGCGGCCTGCGCTGGGGCGGCGCGTGCTTGCTGGTGATGGGCCTGGTGCTCACGGCCAGCCCGCCGGTGGCAGGCATGGCGCTGGGCGCATACGTGGCCATTGGGCTGCTGCTGGTGGGCGGCATCGCGCTGCTGCCGGTGCTCATCCAGGCCGCGCTGCAGGGCGTGGCACCGCACCTGTCCCGCCACCCGCTGGCCATGCTGGCGGTGGAACGCGCGCGCCGCATGCACGGCACGGCCGCCGTGGCTGTGGGCGGCGTGGTGGCCAGCCTGAGCCTAGCGGTGGCGCTGACGGTCATGGTCACCAGCTTTCGCGGATCGGTCACGCAGTGGCTGGACGTGGTGCTGCCTTCGCCGCTGTACGCGCGCTCGGCCCTGGCCGCAGGCGGCGGGGGCGACGCCGCCCTGCTGCCCGCCGCCCTGGCCGACGCCGTGGCCCGCCTGCCCGAGGTGGAGCGCGTGCACCCGCTGCGCGCCAGCAGCGTGCAGCTCGACGCCGCGCGCCCACCGCTCACGCTGCTGTCGCGCCCCTTCGGTGCCGCATCGGGGGGTGACGCGGCGCGCCTGCTGCCGCTGGTGGGCAACCCGCTGCCGGTGCCACCGGGCCGCATTGCGGTGTACGTCAGCGAAGCGGTGGTGGACTTGTATGGCGTGCGGCCCGGACAGGACTGGCCCGCGCTTTCAAAGGCTTTTGGGCCTGAAGCCCAGCAAAATCAAGCACAACCAGCTCACTTTTTTATAGCAGGCGTGTGGCGTGACTACGCCCGCCAGGCCGGTGCCGTGGCGCTGGACCGCGCCGACCACCTGCGCCTGACGGGCGACAGCCGCATCAGCGACCTGGCCCTGTGGCCGCGCGACGGGGCCGACCTGGCCGCGCTGCGCGACGCCATCGAGGCCGAGGCCCGCAGCCTGGCCCAGGCCAGCGGCGGCGCCGCGCCGCCCGGCCCGCTGATTGAATTTGCATCGGCCACGGCCATCCGCGAACGTTCGCTGCAGATCTTTGACCGCAGCTTCGCCGTGACCTACTGGCTGCAGGCCGTGGCCATCGCGATCGGCCTGTTCGGCGTGGCCGCCAGCTTCAGCGCCCAGGTGCTGGCCCGCCGCAAGGAGTTTGGCCTGCTCGCCCACCTGGGCCTCACGCGCCGACAGATCCTGGCCGTGGTCGCCGGCGAAGGCCTGGCCTGGACGGCCCTTGGGGCCCTGGCCGGCACTGGCCTGGGCCTGGCCGTGTCGGTGGTGCTGGTGCACGTGGTCAACCCGCAAAGCTTTCACTGGACCATGGACTTGGCCCTGCCCACCCTGCGCCTGCTGGCGCTGGCCGCTGCAGTGGTGCTGGCAGGTACCGTCACGGCCTGGCTGGCCGGGCGCGCGGCGGCGGGGCGGGAGGCGGTGCTCGCGGTGAAGGAGGACTGGTGAGGGGATGGGCAGAGGCCGCCTCCCACCCTGCAGACGGCCCCGAGACGGTGCCGCCCAAGGCGCACCCCGGTCACCGCTCCGATTCAGCGCTGGGCGGTGCCTGAGACCTTGGCCGTACGCCGCCAGATCGGCGCCACCACCTGCCCCCGCCGAACAGCCATGCGCAACAGCACGAGGCCTGCGGTCGTACACAGCAGCAATGCCACCACCGACGACTCCACGCCGAAGCTACCGCCGGTCAGCCAGTCCGGGCCATGGGTGGTCGATCGGATCCACCCCTGCTGCGCCTCATTGCCCGAAACAATCCCCGAAAAGATGGCCGACTGGGTGTAGTTCCAGGCCATGTGAAAGCCCACGCTCAACCACAGCCGACGCGTCAGCATGTACGCAGCGGCCAGCAGAAGCCCTGCCTCCAACGCGATGAACAGCGCGCCCTCCAGCGTTCCTTGTGGATTGAGCAGGTGGCTCAGGCCGAACAAGAGCGACGACATCACAAGCGCTGCCCAACTTCCCAGCCACTGCTCGAGAGCGCCGAACACCACGCCGCGGAAGAGCAATTCCTCGTACACGCTGGAGCTTAGCGCCATGGCGATGGCAGGCACCATGTAGTGCAGCGGGTTCAAGCCTGTGATGCGATAGATGCCCAGCGCCATCAGGATGAACTCGCAAGCCGCGTACAGGCCTGCCCCCAGCAGCAGGCCCAGCCCCAGTTCACGCCCCATCCGCGCCAGGGCAAGCTCAGACACGGCGCGCTGCTCGATCAAACGGGCATACGCCACATAAACCGCCACGCCCGCAATCGCCAGTGCTGCAACGTGCAGCACCGCTTTGCCAGGGCGTTCCGCGTAAACAGACATCACATCGGTGTTGAGGGTCATCAACACCACGAGGATGAATCCCAGCAACACCATCCGTACCGGCGGCAACCGCAAAAAGCGAATCACCACAGGCGCGTCAGGCGCGCGAGCACTTTCAGATGGGGTCCACATGGCAAGCTCCCTCACAACGGCACGGCCCCTGAGCGGTACCGCACGCTTGGGCTTGCCGGCATTGTCGTTCAGGCGAGATCACCCGCCCCCGGCGGCGTGGCGATTGCCTACGTTGCTCACTAGCCGGCAGGTTTACGCAGTGTTGGCTGACGAGGGCCTGGCCGTGTCGGTGGTGCTGGTGCATGTGGTCAACCCGCAAAGCCTTCGCTGGACCATGGACTTGGCCCTGCCCACCCTGCGCCTGCTGGCGCTGGCCGCCGCAGTGGTGCTGGCAGGTACCGTCACGACCTGGCTGGCAGGGCGCGCGGCGGCGGGGCGGGATGCGGTGCTGGCGGTGGAGGAGGATTGGTGAGGGGTGCGAGGCAATTCACATCAACGCCATGGACGTATTCAACACCGGAGGCTCGCCAAAAACTCATCCACATTCAAACCATTGACCAAGGCATAGGCGATACGCATATTCCTGTCATATTCAATTGAAGATGTCGACAAATTCAAACCATCGAAACGATTGATAGTGAATAAGATTTGGTGAAGGTAGCTTCCATGATTGCGAAAATCTCTGTATGCCTCGGCCAAATTCCTTCTAGCCATATCACTGGCAACTCTTCCATCCAGCTTAAAAAGCACGGACAAGATGGTTACTTTCAATGAGCAAGACGCGCCATCGTGACTCTCAATTATGCAAGAGAGAAGCCGATCATAACCCTCCCCATCGCGGGGAATTTCATGAAGACGATCGATGAAATCATTAAGACGAGAAAAATCTCCCAGCGCAGCAGCCTTAATTGAATCCTCATATTTACCAACAAAATCCATTTCACCCCTCCAGATTCATTTCAAAAACAACCTTTGAATCGAACCGCAGCCAATCCAATTAAAGACAAAAGGATTTGGACAGAATAGCATCTTGAAGTATGCGACGCACAATAAGATACGATGCAATCGCTCGCGCACAAAGCTGGGAGTGGCGCGTGTTATGTCTTGCAGGTTGCGTTTCTACTGCCGATTGAGTACACCGTTCGGCCTCGCACACTCCAGAGCGCTCATGCACTCGCTTCGCAGCCAGTTGCCACGTACCGAACTGATCGCCATTTCCACTCCCGTGGAAGGCGACTTTTCGCGCCCTTTAGGGGACGTAATTGCCCGCGGTGCAGAAGAGGCCAAAGAACAGCCCCGAGTCACAACCAGTCGCAGGTACCGCACGGCCTGCTCGCCTAGCTAATCCCACATCACGTTGCTTGATGCCCGCCCCAAGCCCCCTCGCCCACGGGCCGGCCTGGCCGACAATCCCCCCATGACCACCCCCTCCCCCTGGCTCCACGAAGCCATTGCCCGCATCGAGGCCGACTACCAGCGCAGCGCCGACACGCACCTGATTCCGCTGCGCCTGCCGGGCTTTGCGGCGCAGGGCATTGACCTGTACCTCAAAGACGAATCGACCCACCCCACGGGCAGTCTCAAGCACCGGCTGGCGCGGTCGCTGTTCTTGTATGCGCTGTGCAATGGCTGGGTGCGCGAGGGCTCAACGATTGTGGAGGCGTCCAGCGGCTCCACCGCGGTGAGCGAGGCCTACTTTGCGCGCCTGCTGGGCCTGCCGTTTGTGGCGGTGATGCCGCGCAGCACCTCGGCCGAGAAGGTGGCGCTGATCGAATTCCATGGCGGGCGCTGCCATTTTGTGGACAGCGCGGCCGAGGTGTACGACGCCGCACGCACCGTGGCGCAGCAGACCGGCGGCCATTACATGGACCAGTTCACCTACGCCGAGCGGGCCACCGACTGGCGCGGCAACAACAACATTGCCGAAAGCATGTTCACGCAGATGCAGCGCGAGCGGCACCCGGTACCGCGCTGGATCGTGGTGGGTGCGGGCACCGGTGGCACCAGCGCCACCATTGGCCGCTACATCCGCTACCAGCGCCATGCCACCGGGGTGTGCGTGGCCGATCCGGCCGGGTCGGTGTTTGCCGAATACCACCGCACGGGCGACGCGCAGCTGACCGCGCCCGGCTCGCGCATCGAAGGCATTGGCCGCCCACGGGTGGAGCCGAGCTTTGTGCGCACGCTGGTGGACCGCATGGTGTGCGTGCCCGATGTGGAGTCGGTGGCGGCCATGCGTGTGTTGTCGCGCCTGCTGGGGCGGCGCGTGGGCCCGTCCACTGGCACCAACTTTGTGGCCATGGTGGCCCTGGCGCACGAGATGCGCACGCGCGGCGAGCAGGGCTCCATCCTGTCGCTGCTGTGCGACGCGGGTGAGCGCTACCTGCCCACCTACCACGACCCCGACTGGGTGGCCCGCTGCATGGGCGACTGCAGCGCGGCTGAAGCCCAGTTGCTGCAAGCCCTGGCCTGATGGCGTAGGCTCGGGCCATGCCCGGCCCTGTCAACGCCTTGAGCGCAACACCTTCAGCCCAACCGCCCTCGCCCGCCCAGCCTGGCCCGGGCCTGCGCCGCCGCCAGTGGCTGGCCCAGGCCGGACTCTGGGCGGCCGCCCTGCCTGCGGCCTGGCCGGGCGCAGCACAGGCCCTGCCCGCGCGGGCGCTGCAGTTTCCGCGCGACCATGGCAGCCACCCGGGGCTGCGCACCGAGTGGTGGTACATCACGGGCCAGGCGTGGTCGGCCGGCGGGCGGCGCTGGGGGTTTCAGGTCACGTTCTTCCGCTCGCGGGTGGATGGCACACAGAGCCTGCAGTCGGCCTTTGCCGCGCGACAGCTGCTGTTTGCCCATGCGGCCCTCACCGACCTGCAAGGCGGCCGCCTGCTGCACGACGAACGCATCGCCCGCGCGGGCTTTGGGATTGCCGAGGCGGCTGAGCACGACACCGACATCCGCCTGCAAGACTGGACCCTGCGCCGCACCGACCTGGCCCTGCCCGGCGGCGCGCGCGGCAGCCGCTACACCGCCCACCTGGAGGGCAGCCAGCTCGGCCTGCAGCTCACTTGCGACAGCACCCAGCCGCTGCTGCTGCAGGGCCAGCAGGGCCTGTCGCGCAAGGGGCCGGATGCGGTGCAGGCCAGCTACTACTACAGCCAGCCGCAGCTGGCCGTGCGCGGCAGCTTGGCAGTGCAGGGCCAACGCTTCGACATCGACCCCGCCGCGGGCCCCTGCCGCGCGTGGATGGACCATGAGTGGAGCGAAGCCCTGCTCCACCCCGAAGCCGTGGGCTGGGACTGGATTGGCATGAACCTGCAGGACGGCAGCGCGCTCACGGCGTTCCGGCTGCGGCGGGCCGATGGCTCGGCGCTGTGGGCCGGGGGATCGTGGCGCAGCGCAGCCGGGGCGCTGCGCATTTTTGCGGCACCCGAGGTGCGCTTTGAGCCGCTGCGCCACTGGACCAGCCCGCACAGCGGCGCACGCTACCCTGTGGCCTGGCGCGTGCACACGCCCGCAGGCCGCTGGGAGGTGCGCAGCCTGCTCGACGCGCAGGAGCTGGACAGCACCGCATCGACCGGCGCCATTTACTGGGAGGGTCTCTCGACCCTGCACGACGAGGGCGGCAGCGCCGTGGGCCAGGGCTACCTGGAGATGACGGGCTACGCACGGGCGCTGCGGCTGTAAGCCGGGCGCAGCGCACGGTGGGCCTGGCGCACGGCCGCTGCGTCCGCTCCAGCCGCCCCCACACACGAGCTTGCAGCGCGCGTCGCACCCTCTTGCAGCGCCAGGCAGCAGCGCCAAGCTCAGCGCGGTGTGCGGCCGCTTGGCGCCCCACAAGCGTCTTGGGCCCGAGCCGCAGAGGAAGTGCGCAAGGCCCGCAACGCCCTTCGGCCTCCCCACCATCGACTGGAGGCGTTTTAAGCCGCTCGTGCTTAAAAACCAAGCACGAGCAGCTATCAATTTAATAGCATACTGAAACATCGGAGGCGAGCGGATGACGTGGCACCGCACCGGGTCGCTCGCCTGCCCGCCGTCGGCCCAGCGCACCCGCCAACACCGCACCGGCCTGTGCATAGGGGCTGCGGCCCCGACGCCCGCGCGCAGCCTGGCACAACCGCCCAGTGAGTGCCGACCCGTGGGCCGAACCCAGAAGTGTCGGCAGAGGCGCTGCCCAGCCCGAGGCACGGCCCCAAGCATCGCCCTACACTCCATGCATGCCCCTCGCCCCCTCAGACGGCCGCACCGCCCGGCCAGTCGCACTCTCCGGGTTGCGGCCCTTTCTGCGACCGTACCGCCCGCAAATCGCCCTGGCCCTGCTCTTCTTGCTGCTGGCTGCCGCGGCCACGCTGAGCTTTCCGTGGGCGCTGCGCGTGCTCATCGACCAGGGGCTGGCGCGTGCGGGCCAAGACCCTGCGCATCTGCACGGGCCGTTTCTCGGGCTGTTTGGCGTGGCAACGGCGCTGGGGGTGTTCTCGGCGCTGCGCTTTCACTTGATGAGCTGGCTGGGCGAGCGCATCACCGCCGACGTGCGCAACGCTGTGTATGGCCACGTGCTGCGGCAGAGCCCCGCATTCTTCGAGCACACGGCCACGGGCGAGGTGTTGTCGCGCCTGACGAACGACACCACGCTCGTGCAGACAGTACTGGGCTCGTCGCTCTCGATGGGCTTGCGCAATCTGGTGATGGGCGTTGGAGCCCTGGCCATGCTGGTGTGGACGCAGCCGTACCTCATGCTCACGGTGGCGGTGGCGATTGCCGGCATCGTGCTGCCCAGTGTGTGGATCGGGCGGCGCGTGCGGCGCCTGTCGCGCGACAGCCAGGACCGCGTGGCGGACGCCAGCGCCGTTGCGGCCGAGGTGCTCAACCATGTGGCCACCGTGCAGGGCCACACCGCCGAGCCGCGCGAGAGTGCACGGTTTGCAGCGGCCACCGAGCATGCGTTTCGCACCGCCACGCGCCGCTCTGCGGTGCGCGCTGCCATGGTGGCCTTCGTGATCGTGGCCAACGCCGCGTTTTTGCTGTGGGGGCTGTTCCGCGGGGCCAGCGCGGTGATTGCCGGCGACATGAGCGCGGGCGAACTGGGGCAGACGGTGGTGTACGTCATGCTGGTGGCCGCATCCGTGGCCGTGCTGGCCGAGGTGTATGGCGACGTGCTGCGCGCGGCCGGTGCCACCGAGCGGCTGATGGAGCTGCTGCACACCCCGCCGTCGATTGTGGACGCCGCCGGTGCGCAGCCCCTGCCCGCCAGCCCGCAAGGGCTGGCCGTACGTTTCGAGGATCTGAGCTTCCACTACCCGTCACGGCCGGGCCAGCCCGCGCTGCGATCGGTGAGCCTGGACATCCGCGCGGGTGAAACCGTCGCCCTGGTCGGGCCAAGCGGCGCGGGCAAGAGCACGCTGTTCCAGTTGCTGATGCGCTTTTACGAGCTGGGCCCGGGCGACAGTGGCCAGATTCTGGTGCAGGGGCGTCCCGTGCAGCACTGGACCTTGCAGAGCCTGCGCGAGCACATCGCCACGGTGCCGCAAGACGCCGTGGTGTTCTCGACCACTGCCCGCGACAACATCCGCTACGGCCGACCACAGGCCACCACCGCCGAAGTGGAACGCGCGGCAGAAGCCGCCTGGGCGCACGACTTTCTGCTGGCGCTGCCCCAGGGCTACGACAGCCCGCTTGGCGAGCACGGGGTGCGCTTGTCAGGCGGCCAGCGCCAGCGCCTGGCGATTGCCCGCGCGCTGCTCAAAGATGCTCCCCTCCTGCTGCTGGACGAAGCCACCAGCGCGCTCGACGCCGAAAGCGAGCGCATGGTGCAGGCGGCGCTGGACGCCGCCCTGAGCGGACAGGGACAGCGCACAACGCTGGTCATTGCACACCGCCTGGCCACCGTGCAGCGCGCAGACCGCATCGTGGTGATGGACCAGGGCCGCATCGTGGAGCAAGGCCGCCATGCCGAGCTGCTGGCACAGGGGGGGCTCTATGCACGGCTCGCATCCTTGCAAAACCTGGGGGCGTCGGAGCACCGGGCACCGGACCGCTGAGCCCTGCCGACCGCCACTGCCAGGGCGCGCTGCGCCCGGCCGACACAGCCCGTTCCACGGGAGTGCAACCCACGCCGGGGCCGCCCGGTCAGCGCCACGCGGTCATTGCAGGGTCTTGTTGGCAGAGGCCGGGGTCCACAAGGGAAGCACCGGAATGCCTTCTTCAAGCAGGGCCACGGCCTGCTCGGGCGAAGCCTGCCCCCGGATCAGGCGCTCGGCCGATTCGCCCTGGTGGATGCTGCGGGCCTCTTCTGCGAAGCGGTCGCCCACGTCCTCGGCCTCGGCGGCCACTTTGCGAGACCAGCGCAACCAGGCCGCCTGGGCGCGGCGCAGCGCCTCAGGATCGGCACCCTCTTGGGGATGATGTGCTGGCGGCTGGGCCGCCTGGGGTTCGCGTGGGCCAAGGTTCAGGCGCGGAGCGCTCAGGCGTTTGCGGATGTCGGCGCTGCCGCATACCGGGCATTGCAGCTGCTGACCTTGCAGCTGGTTCTGGAAGTCGTCTTCGGAACCGAACCAGCCTTCAAACAGGTGTTGCGCTGCGCACTGAAGATCAAGCACTTTCATGGCAATGCCTCGGCAGGTCCTGGTGCCTGCGGTCCGTCAGGCCTGTGCTGCCGCCCGGTGGCGGTGCGGCCAGCACGCGGCTCAGGCAGACGTCCGCTTGGCCAGGTAGCGATAGACGAAGCCCGGAAAGGCCAGCGTGAGGAACAGCGAGGCCGTCACCACGTAAAACTCCCACCCCTGGGGAGCGTTCTGGCCCGCACGGCGCTCCAGCAAATAGCCCAGAGCCCCCACCACACCGTACCAGAACATCAGCTCCAGCAGATGCACCCACAAGGCCTTGCGGGGCGACACGGCAGGGCCGAAGGCCAGTACCCGCTGGTTGATGAACGGCAGATTCGCTGCGAGCAAAGCGCAGACGATCACAAGCCAGATGGCACCCGTCTGTGACATGGCAGATCGACCTACGGACGGTTGTGGTTCAGCTGGCGAGCGAACGCACGATGGCGTCTGCGCACAGCGCCATCAGGCCACCCGGCATCAGCCCGAGGATGAGCACCAGCGCACCATTGATCGTCAGCACCACCCGCACGTCGGCGGGCGCTGCCACCGTGGTGGCGGTCAGGGGCGCGTCGAAGTACATGACCTTCACCACCCGCAGGTAGTAGAACGCGCCGATCAGCGACATGATCACGGCAAACACTGCCAGCACCAGATGGGCCGTCGAGCCCGAGGCCACGAGGGCCTGCAGCACCGACAGCTTGGCGTAGAAGCCCACCAGCGGCGGAATACCGGCCATGGAGAACAGGCACACCGCCATCACGCCTGCATACAGCGGGCTGCGCTGGTTCAAGCCTGCCAGGTCGGCAATCTCCTCGCTTTCAAAGCCTTCCCGGGCCATCAACAAGATGACCCCGAAGCTGGCCAGCGCCGTGAGCACATAGGTCACCACGTAGAACATGGCAGCGCTGTAGGCGTTTTCAGCCGCCACAGCATCCACATTGCCCTGCACCACGCCCGACATCATGCCCAGCAGCACGAAGCCCATTTGCGAGATGGTCGAGTACGCGAACATGCGCTTGAGGTTGGTCTGCGCAATGGCCGCCAGGTTGCCCACCAGGAGCGAACCAATGGCCAGCACCCCGAGCATCTGCTGCCAATCAATCGCCAGGGGCAGCAACCCATCGACCAGCAGGCGCATGGTGATAGCGAAGGCCGCCAGCTTGGGAGCGCCGCCAATCATGGCCGTGATGGCCGTCGGAGCGCCCTGGTACACATCGGGTACCCACATGTGGAAGGGCACGACCCCCAGCTTGAAAGCCAGGCCCGCCACCACAAAGACCAGGCCGAACACCAGCACCTGGTGCTTGATCTGCCCGGCATTGACGGCCTTGAAGACCTGGCCGATGTCGAGCGAGCCGGTAGCGCCATACACCATCGACAGGCCGTACAGCAGGAAACCGCTGGCCATGGCCCCGAGCACAAAGTACTTCATGGCCGCTTCGGTGGCCACCACGTGGTCACGGCGCAAGGCCACGAGCGCATAGCTCGACAGCGTGAGCAATTCCAGGCCCAGATAGATCACGAGCAGGTTGTTGCCCGAGATCATGATGAACATGCCGAGCAGTGCAAACATGGACAGCGTGAACAGCTCGCCACCGCGCAGCATGTCGCGGTCTGCAGCATAGGGGCGCCCGTACACCAGCGTCACCATCATGGCCAGGGTAGCAAAGCACTTGAGCCAGTTGCCCATGGCATCGCTCACGACCATGTTGCCAAAGCCGTAGAAGGTATTGCCGCTGCTGGCATACATGGCTTGCAAGCCGGCCACCACAGCCAGTGTGAGCATGGTCAGCACATAGGTGCCGGTGCGGCGCGGGCTCTGCACGCCCAGATCGACCAGCGCGATCACGCACGCCATGACGAGCAGGACGATTTCCGGGTACACCGCCAGCCAACTGATGTTGTCAATCATCTCGAAGTCTCTCAGTTCGGTTGGGTCAGTTCAGCTTGGACAGCGCGACGTGCTTGAGCAGCTCTGCCACCGACACATCCATCACATCGGTAAACGGGCGGGGATACAGGCCCATGCCGAGCACGGCCAGGGCCAGCACGGCAAGGATGAAGAACTCGCGGCTGCCGATGTCGGTCAGGGCCTTCACGTCGGCATTGGCCACAGGACCAAGGTACACGCGCTTGAACATCCACAGCGTATAGGCTGCGCCGAAGATCAAAGCCGTAGCGGCGGCGACGCCTACCCAGAAGTTGGCCTTCACAGCCCCCAGGATCACCATCCACTCGCCCACGAAACCAGCGGTACCCGGCAGGCCGCAGTTGGCCATGGCAAACAGCAGCGCAAACGCGGTGAAATTCGGCATGGTGTTCACCACACCGCCGTACGAAGCGATTTCACGAGAGTGCACGCGGTCGTACAGCACGCCGATCGACAGGAACATGGCGCCCGAGACGAAGCCGTGGGCGATCATCTGGACCAGCCCGCCCGACACACCGAGGTCATTGAAGATGAAGAAGCCCAGCGTCACAAATCCCATGTGGGCCACCGACGAGTAGGCCACCAGCTTTTTCATGTCCTTCTGGACCATGGCCACCAAGCCCACGTAAATCACGGCGACAAGCGACAGCGCGATCATCAGCCAGGCCCATTCGCGCGCTGCATCGGGTGCCACGGGCATCGAAAAACGCAGGAAACCGTAAGCGCCGAGTTTGAGCATGATGGCGGCCAGCACCGCAGAGCCGCCAGTGGGCGCTTCCACGTGCACATCGGGCAGCCAGGTGTGCACCGGCCACATGGGCACCTTGACCGCAAACGCAGCAAAGAATGCGAAGAACAGCAACGTCTGCGCGGTGGCGGACAGCGGCAGTTTGTGCCACGTCTGGATATCGAAGCTGCCACCGGACTGGTTGTACAGGTAGATCAACGCGATCAGCATCAGCAACGAGCCCAGCAGCGTGTACAAGAAGAACTTGAACGCTGCGTAGATGCGGTTCGGACCGCCCCAGATGCCGATGATCAGATACATCGGGATCAGCGTGGCTTCGAAGAACACATAGAACAGCATGCCGTCGGCTGCTGCGAACACGCCGATCATCAGACCCGACAGGATCAGGAACGCGCCCATGTACTGGTTCACGCGTTCGGTGATCGACTCCCAGGACGCCAGCACCACGATGACGGTGATGAAGGCCGTCAGCGGCACGAACCAGAACGAGATGCCATCCACGCCCAGGTGATAGTGCACGTTGAAACGCTCGATCCACACCGCCTTCTCAACGAATTGCAGCGCAGCCGACGTGTTGTCGAAACCCGCATACAGCGGCAGGGTGACCAGCAAGCCGATCAAGGCCCCTACGAGGGCGATCCAGCGGACGGCACGCGCGTGCTCGTCCCGCCCGAAGGCCAGCAGCAATGCACCGAAGGCGATCGGTGTCCAGATGGCCAGACTCAACAGTCCCATTTTTGTTGTTCTCCTACTTGTTGAGCCAGACGAAATAGGTCATCAGCACAAACACGCCCAGGATCATGACCAGTGCGTAGTGGTACAGATAACCCGACTGGAACCAGCGCACCAGGCCCGAAATCCAGCCCACAATCTTCCAGGAACCGTTGACCACAGCACCGTCGATCAGGGCCTGGTCGCCAGCCTTCCAGAGGCCTACGCCCAGCGCTCGCGCTCCGCGGGCGATGATGTTCTCGTTGATCCAGTCGAGGTAGTACTTGTTTTCCAGCAGCGTGTAGATCGGCTGCACGCGCGCCTTGATCGCAGCAGGCAAGGCGGGGTTCACCATGTACATGTAGTACGCGGCCGCGACACCTGCCAGGGCCAACCAGAACGGAGGCGTCTGCAGACCATGCAGTGCCATACCCACGGGGGTGGAGAAGATCTTGGCAAGCTCTGCCATGGCGGGGTGCTTGGCAGCATCCACAAAGATCACACCCTTGAAGAAGTCACCAAACAGCATCGGCTCGATAAACAGGAAACCGACGATGACCGAAGGCACAGCCAGCAGGATCAGGGGAGCGGTCACCACCCAGGGCGATTCGTGCGGCTCGTGGTGGTCGTCGTGATGATCGTGGCCGTGGTGGGAGTCCGGGTTCTGGTCGAACCGCTCCTTGCCATGGAAAACCAGGAAGTACATCCGGAACGAGTAGAACGCCGTCACGAACACGCCGGCCAGAACCGCGTAGTACGCCAGACCTGCCGCTGGCAGTTGGCTAAAGCGCACCGCCTCAATGATGCTGTCCTTGGAGTAGAAACCCGAGAAGAGAGGTGTTCCGATGAGTGCAAGCGAACCCAGCAGCGACGTGATCCAGGTGATCGGCATGTACTTGCGCACGCCACCCATCCATCGGATGTCTTGGTTGTGGTGCATGCCCATGATGACGGAGCCGGCCGCAAGGAACAGCAGGGCTTTGAAGAAAGCGTGCGTCATGAGGTGGAACACTGCCACCGAGTACGCCGAAGCCCCGAGTGCCACTGTCATGTAACCAAGCTGCGACAGCGTCGAGTAGGCCACCACACGCTTGATATCGTTCTGGATGATGCCCAGGAAGCCCATGAACAACGCTGTGATTGCACCGATGACCAGAATGAAGTTCAGCGCGGTATCAGACAGCTCGAACACAGGCGACATGCGGGCCACCATGAAGATGCCAGCCGTCACCATAGTGGCGGCGTGAATGAGCGCCGAGATCGGGGTCGGACCTTCCATCGAATCTGGCAGCCACACGTGCAGGGGAAACTGCGCGCTCTTGCCCATGGCGCCGATGAACAGACAGATGCAGATCACCGTCACGAGCATCCAGCTCGTCCCTGGAAACTGCATTCCCGCGAGATCACCCGTCTTGGCGAAGATTTCGCCGTAGTTGAGCGTTCCGGCATACGCAGCGATCAGACCAATGCCCAGAATGAAACCGAAGTCACCCACCCGGTTGACCAAGAAGGCCTTCATGTTGGCGAAAATCGCCGTCGGCTTGTTGAACCAGAAGCCGATCAGCAGGTACGAGACCAGACCTACCGCCTCCCAGCCAAAGAACAGCTGCAGCAGGTTGTTGCTCATGACGAGCATGAGCATCGAAAAGGTGAACAGCGAGATGTAGGCGAAGAACCGGTTGTAGCCCTGATCTTCCTCCATGTAGCCGATGGTGTAGATGTGCACCATCAACGACACGAACGTCACGACCACCATCATCATGGCGGTCAGGCTGTCCACCAGGAAGCCCACCTCCATCTTCAGGTTGCCCACCACCATCCAGGTGTAGAGCGTTTCGTTGAAGTAAGCGCCATCCACCGCAACGCTCTTGAGCGTCATGGCCGACAGGATGAACGACACCAGGACACCCAGGATCGTGAAGCTGTGGCTCAGACGGCGTCCGATCCAGTTGCCGCCCAGGGTGGTGCCGAAGATGCCTGCGAGGGCTGAACCCACGAGCGGCGCCAGCGGCACGGCCAGCAACGTGGAAGCATTTAGGGTTTGACTCATGCTGGAGAACCTAGAAGTACGCTTGGCCTGCTCAGCCCTTGAGGGTATTGAGATCTTCCGCGTTGATGGAAGTCTTGTTGCGGAAGAGCAGCACGAGGATGGCCAGACCGATGGCTGATTCGGCCGCAGCAACCGTCAAAATGAAAAACACGAACACCTGACCGTGCATGTCGCCCAGGTAGTGGGAGAAGGCCACAAAGTTCAGGTTCACGGCCAGCAACATCAGCTCGATGGCCATCAACAGCACGATGAGATTCTTGCGGTTGAGAAAGATGCCGATCACCGAGATCGCGAACAGCATCGCGCCCAGCGACAGGTAATGCCCAAGTGTGAGTGTCATGCCTTCTTCTCCTCCGATTGCACACCGGTCTCGGATGCCGGTTCTGGTGCCTTCTGGGTGGGTGCCATGCGGACCATTTCCAGCCGGTCCTGGGCGCGCACGCGGATCTGCTCGGACGGATTGATGGCCTTGCTGTCCTTGCGCTGGCGCAGCGTCAGAGCGATGGCCGAGATCATGGCCACCAACAGGATGACAGCCGCCACCTGCACGGGATACAAGTACTCGGTGTACAGCAGAATGCCCAGGGCCTTGGTGTTGGACACCTGCACCGCCTTGCCCGCGGCATCCACCGTGACGGCGATGGCCTTCGACTCGTCCACGCCACCAAAGGCCCCCATGAGCATGGCGGCCATTTCAAAAGCAATCAGCGCTCCGATGGCAGCTGCGAGCGGGAAGTGCTTCCAAAACCCCTTGCGCACGGTGTCGATATGGATATCCAGCATCATCACCACGAACAGGAACAGCACCATCACGGCGCCCAGATACACCAGCACCAGAGCGATGGCGAGGAATTCGGCCTTGAGCAGCATCCAGACCGCGGCCGCCTGTGCAAACGCCAGGATCAGGTACAACACCGCGTGCACAGGATTGCGCGCGGTAATGACGCGGAAGGCTGCGAACAGCAGCACTGCCGAGAAGAAAAAGAAAAAACCGGTCTTGACGTCCATGGATCGCTCTTTGTCGATGATCAGGGGCGGTACACGACTGAAGCTCAGCGGTACTTCGCATCGGCCGCCTTCGCGGCAGCGATCTGCTGCTCATAGCGGTCACCCACTGCCAGCAGCATGTCTTTGGTGAAGTACAGATCGCCACGCTTTTCACCGTGGTATTCGAGGATCTGAGTCTCCACAATGGAATCGACCGGGCAGCTTTCTTCGCAGAAACCGCAGAAGATGCATTTGGTCAGGTCGATGTCGTAGCGGGTCGTACGGCGGGAACCATCCTCACGCACGTCGCTTTCGATGGTGATCGCAAGCGCAGGGCACACGGCCTCGCACAACTTGCAGGCAATGCATCGCTCTTCGCCGTTTTCATAACGGCGCAAGGCGTGCAAGCCTCTGAAGCGCGGCGACAGCGGCGTCTTTTCTTCGGGGAACTGAACCGTCACCTTGCGACGGAAGGCGTAACGACCCGTCAGGGCCATGCCCTTGAAGAGCTCCACCAGCATGAAGCTCTTGAGGAAATCCTTGACGGAAAAAGGAGCGGCGGAAACGGCAGCGGTCATCGGGATACCTGCTTACTTCCAGATGTTCCAGGGCGAGAGCAACCACCCACCCACAATGAGCAGCCACACCAAGGTGACAGGAATGAAAATCTTCCAGCCCAGACGCATGATCTGGTCGTAGCGGAAGCGCGGGAAGGTCGCCCGGATCCAGATGAACATGGAGACGACCAGGAAGGTCTTGAGCCCCAGCCAGATCCAGCCCGGAATGGCATTGAACACAGGGCTGTCGATCGGGGGCAGCCAGCCTCCGAGGAACATCAACACGGCCAGGATCGAAACCAGCCACATGCTGGCGTACTCCGCCAGGAAGAAGATCGCGAAGCCCATGCCCGAGTACTCGACCATGTGGCCTGCCACGATTTCGGCCTCGCCTTCCACCACGTCAAACGGGTGCCGGTTCGTTTCGGCAACGCCAGAGATCAGGTACACCACAAAGATCGGCAGCAGCGGCAGCCAGTTCCAGGACAGGAAGTTCAGTCCGGCTTCTGCAGCGGCGCCCTGGGCTTGACCCATCACGATTTCGGTCAGATTCATGCTGCCCGACACCATGATCACCACCAGGAAGCAAAAGCCCATGGCGATTTCGTAGCTCACCATCTGCGCCGAAGCGCGCAGTGCGCCCAGGAACGCATACTTCGAATTGGAGGCCCAACCCGCAATGATCACGCCATAGACCTCAATCGAGGTGATCGCCATGATCAGCAGCAGCCCGGCGTTGACGTTGGCCAACGCGACGTCAGGGCCGAAAGGCACCGCCACCCACGCGGCAAGCGCCGGCATGATCGCCATGACCGGACCAAGGACAAACAGGCCCTTGCTCGCGGCTGCAGGCTGGATGATTTCCTTCGTCAGCAGCTTGACCGCATCGGCGATGGGTTGCAGCAGACCCATCGGGCCGACGCGGTTGGGCCCATGACGCACCTGCATGAAGCCCAGCAGCTTGCGCTCCCAGAGGGTGAGGTACGCCACGGCGCCCATCAAGGGCGCCAGAATGGCCACAATCTTGAGCAGAATCCAGAGAACGGGCCATGCAGCAGCCGTCCACCAGCCGTAAGGCAGCAGGTTCAGCCCTGCACTGTGGAGAGCGTCGATCATGCGAGTGCTCCTTGGGCCGCGCGACCATCAGCCGTCAGCTGCAGCGAAGTGGAACGCCGCACAAGGCCGTCCAGTTGATAGATGGCGGCCACGCAAGGCTCGGTCGAAAATGGCAGCGATGGAACCGAACGAACGCCGTTGCTCAAAAGCTCAGGCGGCACGAATGCCGGCACCTGACCGCCAGCGACAGCCGCAAGCACGTCCTGCGACGACTCTTGGTCGAATCCCGATACACCCAGCATGTTGCCCAGCACGCGCAAGACCTTCCAGGCCGGGCGGGTCTCGCCAAGGGGGCGCACCACCGCGTGGAAGCCCTGCACGCGCCCTTCGGCATTCACGAAGGTGCCAGAGGTTTCGGTGAAAGGAGCGATCGGCAACAGCACATCGCTGCAATCCATGTTGGTCTTGAAAGGACTGAGCGTGACCACCATCTCCGCACTGGCCAGTGCCTGCACGGCCTGCGCACCCGCTGCGCTGTCGAACTGTGGCTCCACCTGGAGCAGCAGCACAGCCTTCAGCGCACCATTCAGCATCTGACCGGCATTCAGACCCTGCGCCATAGGCATCGCCTTGGCCCACTGCGCGCCCACCGTGTTGGCAGACTCAGTCAAATAACCGACCGATGCACCCGTCTGGCTTGCGATCCATTCGGCCAGCGCCAGCAGTTGCGTGGCTTGTGGGTGGTGGGCAGCAGCATTGCCGAGCAAGATGGCCTTTCGCTCGCCTGCCAGCAAGGCACGCGCCATGGCCGTTGCAGACTCCGTCGCGGCAACGCCTTGGGCCTGCTGCGGCGCTTGGACCTGACGCTCCTGGGCGACTGCGGCAGCCACTGCCGAGAGGGACGCCAACCACTCGCCCGCCGGCACCACCAGGTCGTGCGCGACAGACATCGCCCAATCCTGGTCTTGGTTGTGGATCCGGCTGACACGTGCACCATGGCGCACAGCCTGGCGAATCCGAAGCGCAAACAGGGGGTGGTCTTTTCGGAGATTGGACCCCAGCACCAAAACGCTTTGCAGTTGCGACAGTGCAGCCACCGGCATGCCCAACCAGCGAATGCCATCGGGCCGGGTGAAATCTGCATGGCGCAGGCGGTGGTCAACGTTGTCGCTGCCCAGACCGCGCACGAGTTGGCCCGCCAGGAAGGCCTCCTCCACCGTGCTGTGCGGGCTGACCAGTGCACCAATGGCCTGGGCACCATGCTGCTCGCGGATCCCCTTGAGGCCGTTGGCCACATACTCAAGAGCCGTTTGCCACGACACTTCGGTCCACACGCCGCCCTGCTTGAGCATGGGCTGGATCAGTCGGTCGGTGCTGTTCAGCGCCTCGTACGAAAAGCGATCGCGGTCAGCGATCCAGCACTCATTGACGGCCTCGTTCTCAAGAGGCAGCACGCGCATGACACGGTGGTTCTTCACCTGCACGATCAGATTGGCACCGGTGGAGTCATGCGGACTCACCGACTTGCGCCGCGAAAGCTCCCACGTGCGGGCGCTGTAGCGAAATGGCTTGCTGGTCAGTGCGCCCACCGGGCAGAGGTCGATCATGTTGCCGGACAACTCGGAATCCACGGTGTCGCCCGCGACCGTGGTGATCTCCGAGTGCTCGCCACGATGGATCATGCCCAGTTCCATGACCCCAGCAATTTCCTGTCCGAACCGAACACAGCGCGTGCAGTGGATGCAACGGCTCATCTCTTCCATCGAGATCAGCGGACCCACATCCTTGTGGAACACGACGCGCTTTTCTTCGGTATAGCGGGAAGCGCTTCCACCATAGCCAACCGCGAGATCCTGCAGCTGGCACTCACCGCCCTGGTCACAGATCGGACAGTCGAGCGGGTGGTTGATCAGCAGAAACTCCATCACCGACTGCTGGGCCTTGATGGCCTTGTCGCTCTTGGTGCGAACCACCATCCCCTGGGTGACGGGCGTGGCACATGCCGGCAGGGGCTTGGGGGCCTTTTCGACTTCCACCAAACACATGCGGCAGTTCGCTGCGATCGAGAGTTTCTTGTGGTAGCAAAAATGCGGGATGTAGGTACCCGCCTTTTCGGCTGCATGCATCACCATGCAGCCTTCTGCCACCTCGACCTTCTGGCCGTCTAGTTCAATTTCCACCATATGCGTCACTCGCGGTCAGGCCAGGCTGCGAGCCTGGTTCGCCTGGTTCCGAATCTTGGCCTCGAACTCCGAGCGGAAATGCTTCAGCATTGCGCGCACCGGCATGGCAGCAGCGTCGCCCAAGGCGCAAATCGTGCGCCCCTGGATGTTGTCCGCTACGGAATTGAGCAGGTCCAGGTCACTTTCGCGCCCCTGGCCGTGCTGGATGCGATCAATCACACGCCACATCCAGCCGGTGCCCTCGCGGCACGGTGTGCACTGGCCACACGACTCGTGCGAATAGAAGTACGACAGGCGCAGCAGACTCTCCACCATGCAGCGGGAATCGTCCATCACGATCACGGCGCCAGAACCCAGCATGGACCCGGCCTTCGCGATCGAGTCGTAGTCCATGGTGCAGTCCATGATGACGGACGCAGGTAGCACCGGCGCCGAGGAGCCCCCCGGAATCACGGCCTTGAGCTGACGCCCCTTGCGGACACCGCCTGCCAACTCGAGCAACTTTGCAAACGGCGTTCCCAACGGAATCTCGTAGTTGCCAGGACGTTCCACATCGCCGCTGACCGAGAAAATCTTGGTGCCCCCGTTGTTGGGCTTGCCGCAGGCCAGGTAGGCAGCACCGCCATTGCGGATGATCCAGGGAACGGCTGCAAAGGTCTCGGTGTTGTTGATGGTCGTCGGCTTGCCGTACAAGCCGAAACTTGCGGGAAACGGCGGCTTGAAGCGTGGCTGACCTTTCTTGCCTTCCAGTGACTCCAGCAGCGCCGTTTCTTCGCCGCAGATGTACGCACCGAAACCGTGGTGGGCATGCAGCTGGAAACTGAAGTTGCTGCCCAGGATGTTGTCACCCAGCAGCCCGGCATCGCGGGCCTCTTCCAGGGCGGCCTCGAAGCGCTCGTATACCTGAAAGATTTCGCCGTGGATGTAGTTGTAGCCCACGGTGATGCCCATGGCGTAAGCCGCAATGGCCATGCCTTCAATCACGATGTGGGGGTTGTACATGAGGATGTCCCGGTCCTTGCAGGTACCCGGCTCACCCTCGTCCGAATTGCACACCAGGTACTTCTGGCCGGGAAACTGCCGCGGCATGAAGCTCCACTTGAGACCGGTCGGGAAGCCCGCACCACCGCGGCCACGCAACGCGGACTCCTTGACGGTCGCAATCACCTGGTCCTGACTCAGGCCTTCGCCGCCGTCCTTGCCCAGGATCTTGCGCAGCGCCTGGTAGCCTCCCCGGGCCTCGTAGTCCTTCAGGCTCCAGTTCGTACCATCCAGACCTGCATAGATCTGCGGCTCGACGTGGCGGTCGTGGAAACAGGTCTGAACGCCTGTGGCTTGGAACTGGCTAAGAATCTGAGCCGACGTGATCATGGGCGAGCCTCCGCGGAACGCAATCCATCCACCAGTTGATCCAGCTTTTCGTTGTCCATGAAGCTGCACATCGTGCGGTCATTGACCAGCATCACGGGTGCATCGGCGCAGGCACCAAGGCATTCGCATTGCTGCAGGGTGAACAGGCCGTCGGGCGTTGTCTCGCCCATGGAAATGCCGAGCTTCTTTTCGAGGTGGTGCAAGGCCTTCTGGCCATCACGCAACTGGCACGGCAGATTGGTGCAGACGTTGAGCTTGTATTTTCCCACCGGCTGCTGGTTGTACATGTTGTAGAAGGTCGTGACCTCGTGTACGGCGATCTGCGGCATGCCGAGGTACTCGGCAATCACCGCTTCACTCTCGGCGCTGACCCAACCCTGCTCCTGCTGCACGATGGACAAGCACGCCATGACGGCCGACTGCTTCTGGTCGGCCGGGTACTTGGCCACCTCACGCGCGAATCGCGCCTTGGTCGCTTCGGTAATCATCGATCAATCTCTCCGAACACGATGTCCATGGTGCCAATGATCGCGACGGCGTCGGCGATCATATGCCCGCGCGCCATCTCATCAAGGGTCGCCAGGTGGGCGAAACCCGGGGCGCGGATCTTCAAACGATAGGGTTTGTTGGCGCCGTCGCTGACCATGTAGATGCCGAACTCACCCTTGGGATGTTCAACGGCCGCGTAGGCCTCTCCCTCGGGCACCCGGAAGCCTTCGGTGAAGAGCTTGAAGTGGTGAATCAGCTCCTCCATGTTGGACTTCATGGCTTCACGCGATGGCGGCGCCACCTTGTGGTTGTCGGTGATCACCGGACCGGGGTTGGCGCGCAGCCAATCCACGCACTGCTTCATGATGCGGTTGGACTCGCGCATTTCCTGTACGCGGACCAGATAGCGGTCATAGCAGTCGCCCGTCTTGCCGATCGGGATATCAAAATCCACGCGGTCGTAGGCGTCGTAGGGCTGGGTCTTGCGCAGGTCCCAGGCGATACCCGATCCACGCAGCATCGGTCCGGTCATGCCCAGATTCAAGGCACGCTCAGGAGACACCACACCAATACCGACGGTGCGCTGCTTCCAGATGCGGTTGTCGGTGAGGAGGGTTTCGTACTCATCCACGCACTTGGGGAAACGCGCGCAGAAGTCGTCGATGAAATCCAGCAACGAGCCTTCGCGGTTGCGGTTCAACTCCGCGATCGCCTTGGCGTTCTTGATCTTGCTGGCCTGGTACTTGGGCATCGTGTCCGGCAGATCGCGGTACACACCGCCCGGCCGGAAATACGCCGCATGCATGCGAGCCCCCGACACGGCCTCGTACATGTCGAACAGGTCTTCACGCTCACGGAAGGTATAGATCAGGATCGTGGAGCTGCCGCAGTCGTTGCCGTGCGAGCCCAGCCACATCAGGTGATTGAGCAGGCGCGTAATCTCACCGAACAGGGTACGGATGTACTGGGCACGCACTGGCACCTCAATGCCCAGCATCTTCTCGATGGCCAGGCAGTAGGCCTGCTCGTTGCACATCATCGAGACGTAGTCCAACCGGTCCATGTAGGGCAGCGACTGGATGTAGGTCTTGTGCTCGGCCAGCTTTTCGGTGGCGCGGTGCAGCAGGCCAATGTGCGGGTCTGCGCGTTGCACGACCTCACCATCCAGCTCCAACACGAGGCGCAACACGCCATGGGCTGCCGGGTGCTGCGGCCCGAAGTTCAGGGAATAGTTCTTGATTTCCGCCATGGTGAATCTCGCAAGGGCCCAGTGGGCTCAGTGCAGGCCTCCATACTTGTCTTCGCGGATGATGCGCGGGGTGATTTCTCGCGGCTCAATCGTGACCGGCTCGTACACCACGCGACGCAGTTCGGGGTCGTAGCGCATCTCGACATGACCGGACAAGGGGAAGTCCTTGCGGAACGGGTGCCCGATGAATCCGTAGTCGGTCAAAATCCGGCGCAGATCATTGTGGCCATCAAACACGATGCCAAACAGATCGAACGCCTCGCGCTCATACCAATTGGCAGAGTTCCAGAGCTCTGCGACGGAGGCCACAACCGGAAAGTCATCATCCGGGCAGAACACCTTCACGCGCACACGCTGGTTCAGGCTGACCGACAGCAGATGCGACACGACGGCATAGCGAGCCCCATCCGTGCCCACATCGCCGTAGGTGGAGTAGTCAATGCCGCACAGGTCGATCAGCTGCTCGAACCGGCATTGGGCATGGTCGCGCAGCATTTGCATGGCCTCAAGATACGCTTGCGCGGGCACCACAACGGTCACCTCGTCCAGCGCAACGGTGACCGAACGGGCCTTGTCACCCAGCGCAGCCGCGATCACGCCCTGGAGTTGTTCGGGCCGGATGGCTACAGACGTCATATGGGTATCCTTCAGGCGCGCGCGATGGTATGGGTGCGCCGGATCTTTTGCTGCAACTGAATGATGCCGTAGATCAGCGCTTCGGCGGTGGGAGGGCAGCCGGGCACATACACATCGACCGGAACGATGCGGTCACAGCCACGCACCACGGAATAGCTGTAGTGGTAGTACCCGCCGCCATTGGCGCAGGAACCCATCGACAGGACCCAGCGAGGCTCCGACATCTGGTCGTACACCTTGCGCAACGCAGGCGCCATCTTGTTGCACAGCGTGCCCGCGACGATCATCAGGTCGGACTGGCGCGGACTGGCGCGAAACACCTCCGCACCGAAACGGCCGATGTCGTATCGCGCAGCGGCTGCGTGCATCATTTCCACCGCACAGCAGGCCAGACCGAAGGTCATCGGCCACAGCGAACCCGTCTTGGCCCAGTTCACCACGGAGTCATAGCTCGTGGTGATGAAGCCCTCCTTCATCACGCCTTCAATCATTGCGAGATCCTCGTTAGAAGCCCGATCACTCCCAGTCCAGGGCGCCCTTTTTCCATTCGTAGACGAAACCGACGACGAGGATGGACAGGAAGATGAGCACGGCCACAAAGCCGGTCATGCCCACCTCCTGCAGGGAGACCGCCCACGGAAACAGGAAGGCGATTTCGAGATCGAACAGGATGAACAGAATGGCGACGAGGTAGTAGCGCACATCGAACTTCATGCGCGCGTCCTCGAAGGCTTCAAAGCCGCATTCGTAGGGAGAGTTCTTGGCGTCGTCGGGGCGGTTGGGGCCGAGGATGTAGCCCAGCACCAGTGGCACCACGCCGACGGCGATGCCGACCAAGATGAACAGGAGAACGGGGAGGTACTGATCGAGGTTCATCTTGGGGATGCGCTCACCGCTGTGAGCCCGGCCGGCTTCGCATTCGCTGACGCGTAGCAGGCGGGCTTTCTGGATTTGGTGCCGTCGGCGAGACTCGAACTCGCACAGCTTTCGCCACTACCCCCTCAAGATAGCGTGTCTACCAATTTCACCACGACGGCTGTTGCAGGTGTCTGGATGGCATGAGGACCTTGCGGTTTTGGCTTTCCAGATAATCCGAGATTCTACCCCGGAAAAACCCTGCTCCGGGTCAAGCGACCCGAAAAATGGCGATTATTTCGTCGGGATCTGGGCAGCGCCGGAAGCCGGTGCAGCAGGGGCCTCAGCGGGTGCGCTGGCACCGGCGGCGGGTGTGGCAGCAGCAGGCGCCTCCAGCACGCTGCCCACACCGGCAGGGCGTGCATTGCCGAAATACGCCAGGGCCAGCGTGGCCACAAAGAACACTGTGGCCAGTACCGCGGTACTGCGCGACAGGAAGTTTGCGCTGCCGCTGGCACCAAACAGGCTGCCAGAGCCGCCGCTGCCAAAAGCAGCGCCCATATCGGCGCCCTTGCCGTGCTGCACGAGGATGAGGCCGATCATGCCCAGGGCCGTCAGCATCTGCACGGCCAGAATCACGTTGACGAGAATGCTCATGAGTTCGCTCCAAAAAAGAATCGGGGTGGGCCGGGCGCTCAGGCCGCAGCCGCAATGATGTGAAGAAAGTCCGGGGCCTTGAGCGACGCACCGCCGATCAGGCCGCCGTCGATGTCGGGTTGGGCCAGCAGATCGGCCGCGTTCGTCGCGTTCATGCTGCCGCCGTAGAGGATGCGCATGCGCGCGGCATGCTCGGTGGCCGCCGCAAGCTGCGCGCGCAGCACGGCATGCACCGCCTGCGCCTGCTCGGGCGTGGCCGTGCGGCCCGTGCCGATGGCCCACACGGGCTCGTAGGCCACCACGATCTCGCTAATGCAATGGCCGTTGACATGGATGACCGCCGCCAACTGGCGACGCACCACCTGCTCGGTCTGGCCCGCTTCTCGCTCGGCCAGTGTCTCGCCCACGCACACCACCGGTGTGATGCCGGCCGCCAGCGCCCGCTGCGCCTTGGCGGCCACCACCGCATCCGATTCGGCGTGGTACTGGCGACGCTCCGAATGCCCGACCAGGGCGTAACGCACACCGAAGTCGCGCAGCATCGCAGCCGAGACTTCGCCGGTGTAGGCGCCCGCTTCGTGGGTCGAGACGTCCTGCGCCCCCACCGCCACCGAGGTGCCCGCGGTCAGCGCCTGCACCTGTGCGAGGTATGGCGATGGCACCGCCACGGCAATGTCGCAGGCCGCCTGCGCAGGCAGCCCAGCCACGATGGCACGCAGCAGCGTTTCGTTGGCCGCCAGGCCGCCGTTCATCTTCCAGTTGCCAGCAATCAGTTTGCGTTTCATGACGTCCAGGTAAGAACTATCTTGCCGATGTGTTGGTTGGATTCCATCAAGGCATGGGCCTGCGCGACCTCATGGGCCGCAAAGGTCTTGAACAGCACCGGGCGCACGCGCCCCTGCTCGATCAGCGGCCACACCTGGGAGCGCAACGCACGCGCGATGGCTCCTTTGAAGGCAACCGGGCGCGGGCGCAAGGTGGAACCGGTGATGGTGAGCCGGCGGCGCAGCACCAGCCCCGCGTTGCACTGCGCCTGCACCCCGCCTTGCACCGCGATGATGACCAGGCGGCCGTCTTCGGCCAGGCATTCGACTTCGCGCGCCACGTACTCACCCGCGACCATGTCGAGGATCACGTCCACGCCACGGCCTTCGGTGAGGCGCAGCGCCTCGTCACGAAAGTCCTGGCGCTTGTAGTCGATGGCATGGTGCGCGCCGAGCGCCAGGCAAGCGTCGCATTTGGCGGCGCTGCCCGCGGTGGCGATCACCGTCGCACCGAGTGCGCGCGCAAGCTGGATGGCGGTGACGCCGATGCCGCTGGTGCCGCCCTGCACGAGCAGGGTTTCACCCGGCTGCAGGCGCGCGCGGTCGAACACGTTGCTCCAGACGGTGAAGAAGGTCTCGGGCAGCGAGGCGGCCTCCAGGTCGCTAAGCCCCGCCGGAACCGGCAGGCACTGCACCACCGGTGCCACGCAGTACTCGGCATAGCCGCCACCCGCCACCAGGGCACACACGCGGTCGCCCACGCGAAGGCCTTCGGCTGCAAGCGCCGCAGCATCGCCCGACACGATTTCACCGGCCACTTCCAGGCCCGGCAGTTCCGACGCACCCGGCGGCGGAGCGTACAGCCCCTTGCGCTGCAGCACGTCCGGGCGGTTCACACCGCTGGCCGTCACGCGGATCAGCACCTCGCCCGCACCAGGGGTGGGCGTCGGAGCCTCCACGGGCTGCAGCACGTCGGGGCCGCCTGGGGCGGTGATGGCGATGGCTTTCATGCCTTGTGGGTCAGAGGATTCAGTGTAAAGAAAACCGCTCGTGCTTAATATTCAAGCACAAGCAGCTATCAAAATCATAGCAACCAGGATGCCGGGAGACATCCTGATCCGCATCACTGCTGCTGTTGCTGCTGTTGCTGCTCGACCGGAGCGCGGTCGCCATCGCGGTGGCGCTCACGGCGGCCTTCACCGCGGTCGCCACGCTCCGAACGCTCGCCGCGCTCGGCCGGGGCCGGGCGATCGCTCATGCCAGCCGGACGGTCGGCAAGCGCCTTCATCGACAGCTTCACGCGACCCTTTTCGTCGGTCTCGAGTACCTTGACCTTCACGATCTGGCCTTCGCTCAGGTAGTCGGTGACCTTCTCGACGCGCTCATGGGCGATCTGGCTGATGTGCAGCAGGCCGTCCTTGCCGGGCAGCAGGTTGATCAGCGCACCAAAGTCCAGGATCTTGGTGACCGGGCCTTCGTACACCTTGCCGATCTCGACCTCGGCCGTGATCTGCTCGATGCGGCGCTTGGCCTCGTCGGCCTTGGTGGCGTCGGTGGCAGCAATGGTGATGGTGCCGTCTTCCTCGATGTTGATCTGGCAGCCGGTCTCTTCGGTCAGCGCGCGGATCACCGCCCCACCCTTGCCGATCACATCGCGGATCTTCTCGGGATTGATCTTCATCGTGTAGAGCTTGGGCGCGAAGCTGCTGACCTCGGCCTTGGCCTCGCCCATGGCTTCCTGCATCTTGCCCAGGATGTGCATGCGCGCTTCCTTGGCCTGCGCCAGGGCGACTTCCATGATTTCCTTGGTGATGCCCTGGATCTTGATGTCCATCTGCAGCGCCGTGATACCGCCCGTGGTGCCGGCCACCTTGAAGTCCATGTCGCCCAGGTGGTCCTCGTCGCCCAGGATGTCGGTCAGCACGGCGAAGCGGTTGCCGTCCTTGATCAGGCCCATGGCGATACCGGCCACGTGCGCCTTCATGGGCACGCCAGCGTCCATCAACGAGAGGCAGCCGCCGCACACCGAGGCCATCGACGAGGAGCCGTTGGATTCGGTGATTTCGGACACCACACGCATGGTGTAGGGGAACTCTTCCTTGGTGGGCAGCACGGCCACGAGGGCGCGCTTGGCCAGGCGGCCGTGCCCGATTTCGCGGCGCTTGGTGCTGCCCATGCGGCCCACTTCGCCGGTGGCGAACGGGGGCATGTTGTAGTGCAGCATGAAGCGGTCTTCGAACTCGCCGGCCAGCGCGTCGATGCGCTGGGCGTCGCGCTCGGTGCCCAGCGTGGCCACGACCAGCGCCTGGGTTTCACCGCGGGTGAACAGGGCCGAGCCGTGCGTGCGGGGCAGCACGCTGTTGCGGATTTCGATGGGGCGCACGGTGCGCGTGTCGCGGCCGTCGATGCGCGGCTCACCGGCCAGGATCTGGCCACGCACGATGCGGGCTTCGATGTCGAACAGCAGGCCTTCGACCTTGACGGCATCGAACTCCACACCTTCGGCCTTCAGGCCTTCCATCACGGCGGCGTAGGCCTCGCGGCAAGCCTGGGTACGGGCCTGCTTGTTGCGGATCTGGTAGGCCGCGCGCAGCTTGTCTTCGGCCAGCGCGTTGACCTTGGCGATCAGCGGCTCGTCCTTGGCAGGCGGCTGCCAGTCCCACACGGGCTTGCCGGCGTCGCGCACCAGCTCATGGATGGCGTTGATCGCCACCTTGCCCTGCTCGTGGCCAAACACCACGGCGCCCAGCATCACTTCTTCGGACAGCTGCAGCGCTTCCGATTCGACCATCAGCACGGCCGCTTCGGTGCCAGCGACCACCAGGTCCATCTGGCTGTTCTTGCGCGCCGTCTGGCCCGGGTTGAGCACGTATTCGCCATTGATGTAGCCCACGCGCGCAGCGCCAATCGGGCCATTGAACGGAATACCCGATACGGCCAGTGCGGCCGAGGTGGCGATCATGGCGGCGATGTCAGCGTCCACCTCAGGGTTCAGCGACAGCGTGTGGATGACCACATGCACTTCGTTGAAGAAGCCTTCGGGGAACAGGGGGCGGATCGGACGGTCGATCAGGCGGCTGGTCAGCGTTTCGAGTTCGCTGGGCTTGGCCTCGCGCTTGAAGAAGCTACCCGGAATCTTGCCGGCGGCATAGGTTTTTTCGATGTAGTCAACGGTCAGCGGAAAGAAGTCCTGGCCCGGCTTGGCGCTCTTGGAGGCCACCACAGTGGCCAGCACCACGGTATCGTCGATGTTGACCAGCACCGCGCCAGTGGCCTGGCGGGCGATTTCACCCGTTTCCATGACGACGGTCTTGTCGCCCCACTGGAATGTCTTGGTGACCTTGTTGAACATGCTCATGAATATCTCCTGTAGTGATGGCGGGCGATGCCTTCCCGCCGGGGACCGGAGTGCAATTCAGAACACGATGCCATTCCAGCAGCCCTGCCCTGCGCATTGGCAGCACTGTTGGAATGACACAGCTTCGCTCTGTTTTGCGGCTCCGAAGTAAAAAACGCCTGAGCTAGCGGACTAACCCAGGCGTTTTGGCATACGGTGGCAATTACTTGCGCAGACCCAGCTTGCTGATCAGGGCCGTGTAACGGTCAGCGTCCTTGGCCTTGAGGTAGTCCAGCAGCTTGCGGCGGCGGCTCACCATGCGCAGCAGACCGCGACGGCCATGGTGGTCCTTGGCGTGCTGCTTGAAGTGGGGGGTCAGCTCGTTGATGCGGGCGGTCAACAGTGCAACCTGCACTTCGGGGCTGCCGGTGTCGTTTTCGCTGCGTGCGTTGGCCTTGACGACTTCGGCCTTGATGGAAGAGGCGATCATGGAAATTTCCTTATCGTGCGGGCACTGGGCCCGGGTTGTGACTTGCGCAGGCGGCTGGAACGGCCTCCTGCGTGCGCTTTGCAACATGCAAAACCCGCGGATTATAACGCGAGCCAGCGGCGCAGCCGCCCCACGCCCTCCAGCAAGCGCTGCGGATCGCGCGACGCAAAGCACCAGCGCAGCCAGCCCTGCCCTGCCTCGCCGAATGCACAGCCTGGCGCGAGCCCCAGACCTGCCTCAACCACAAGACGCTTGGCCGTCTGGAGCGCATCCGGATGGCCTGGCAGCCGAAAAAACGCATACATGCCGCCTGGAGCTGCGGCCACCTGCAGGCCCGGCACGCACTGCAAGGCCGGCACCAGCGTATCGCGGCAGCGTTGCAGATGCTGCTGCACACGGGGTGTGATCTCGGCCTCACGCGCCAGCGCCTCCAGGCCTGCCTGTTGCGAAAACACGCTGGCACACGACGTGTTGAATTCGATGAGCTTGCCGATGGCAGCTGTCATCGCGGGCGGCAGCACCAGCCAGCCCAGGCGCCAGCCGGTCATGAGAAAGCTCTTCGAAAAACTGTGCGCCACCACCAAACGGTCGTCGGGCTCCGCTATGTCTAGAAAGCTCGGCGCACAGGCTCCAGCCTCTGCGCCGTAGAACAGGCGTTCGTACACCTCGTCCGCCAGGATCCAGGTGCCTGTTGCGCGGCAGTGATCCAGGATGGCGCGCTGCTCTTGCTGTGTGAGTGTCCACCCGGTCGGGTTGTTGGGCGCATTGAGTACCAGCATCCGCGTACGAGGCCCGACCGCCTCGCGCAAGGCCACCAGGTCCAGCCGCCAGCGACCCTGCGCATCGGGCGCCAGCGCCACCGTGTGCACGGTAGCCCCCAGAATCTGGGGCTGCGCGATCAGGTTGGGCCATACCGGTGTCACCACCACCACCTCGTCACCCGGGTCCACCAGCGCTTGCATGGCGATCATGAGCGCACTCACACCACCAGACGTGACGGCAATGCGCTCCGGCCCGATCGCCCCATGCAGTTCCGTCATGTACGCCGCCAAGGCCTCCCGCAGGGTAGGCAAGCCCAGGTTGTGCGCATAGAAGGTCTCGCCGCGCTCGATGGATGCGATGGCGGCCCGACGCACCGCCTCCGGTGTGGGCTCGTCGCTCTCGCCGAACCAGAAGGCCAGTACGTCCGGCCTTCCCATGCCGGCGTTCGCCACTTCACGGATACGGGATTCTTCGAGGTGCTGGATCACGGAACGCATGGGACGATGGCGTGTTCGGAGAGGAGGTTTGATATGCAAAAGCTTGCAAGCGTACAGGCTGCCCTATGGGCGTGCCGTCGCGCATTCGGCGCGGTCCATCATCGTGCACCACCTGCCCCCAGAAAGCCACCCGTTCTACTGAGGGCGGTCGTGGTTTCATGCGGCATGGCGCTGGTTGTTGCGGGGCTGCCCACGGCATCGGCAGCAGCAACCGACAAGCCCAAAAGCGCCAAAACCAGCGTCAAGCAGTCGCGCAGCCCGGCCGAGGAGACAAAAGCCGAGCGAGACCGCAGGCTGTACCGCGAATGTGCGGGTCGACCCAATGCTGGAGCCTGCCTGGGCTACACCCGCAAGCCGTGAACCCGCCGCATCAAAACGCCACAGGACCCGTACGCCGCGCCACCAACCGCAGATCACGACCGATCTGCTCGCACGACTGCCATTCGAAGTCACGCGCCTGATCGAGACGGGTCAATGGCCCCCAAAGGGCCAGCGGCCGCCCTGGCCCCACGATGCGCGGTGCCACATACAGCAGCAGCTCGTCCACGAGGTCGGCCGCAAGCCATGCACCATTGAGCTCCGCGCCCGCTTCTATGTGCAGCTCGTTCACGCCGCGCTGCGCCAGGTCCTGCAGGAGCGACGGCAGATCCACCCGCCCCTGCCCATCGGGCAACGCCCTGATCTGCGCACCACGCGCCTCCAGAGCGGCGCGGCGCCCGTTGTCGTCAACCGCTGCGGCATAAATCCAGCGCTGACGCTCCACCGCCCACAGGCGTGCCTGCGGTGGCGTGCGCAAGCGGCTGTCCAGCACCACCAGATGGGGCTGTCTCGGGGTCTGCACGGCGCGTACATCCAGCAGCGGATCGTCCGAGAGCACGGTTCCGACACCGGTCAGTACGGCACACGCCCGGGCGCGCCAGGCATGGCCATCGGCACGCGCGGCGTCTCCGGTGATCCATTGGCTTTGCCCGTTGGCCAGCGCCGTGCTGCCCTCGGCCGACAGCGCTGCCTTGAGTCTGACCCATGGACGCTTGCGCACCATGCGGCTCAAGAAACCCAGGTTTAGCTCCCGCGCGGCCTCCGCCCCGAGGCCCACCTCGACACGCACACCCGCCGCCTGCAGCCGCGCAAACCCCTGCCCAGCCACCAGCGGGTTGGGGTCCTCCATGGAGGCCACCACCCGCGCGATACCTGCTGCCACGAGCGCATCGCAGCACGGCCCTGTGCGTCCGTGATGCGCGCAAGGCTCCAGGGTGACATACGCAGTCGCACCCCGCACCGAGCGGCCATGCGCAGCGGCATCCCTCAGGGCCATGATCTCTGCGTGGGGCCCTCCAGCCTGCTGCGTGCCACCCTCGCCCAGCACGGTGCCATCCGCCGAAGCGATGACACAGCCCACGCGCGGATTGGGGGACGTGCGCCACATGGCAGCGCGGGCCTGATCCAGCGCGCGTTGCATGAGGGATGGATCATGGGGCAGTGAAAGCATGCTCATCGGGTGGATTGTGCGCGGGCTCGCAAGGGCAGCAGCCTCCGCTGTTCAGACGGCCATAAAAAAGGCCCGCATCAGCGGGCCTTGAAGCGCCAACCAAGGCTGGGGCAGCGTTCAGCGCCCCAGCCGGTCACGCCGTCATACCGTCACGCCTTTGGCCGTCTCTGCGTACTCTTCGATCTGGTCGAAGTTCATATACTTGTAGATGCTGGCAGCGTCCTTGTTCACGATACCCACGGCCTCGTGGTACTCGGCCACAGTCGGGATGCGGCCTAGCTTGGAGCACACTGCGGCCAGCTCGGCCGAGCCCAGGAACACGTTGGTGTTCTTGCCCAGGCGGTTCGGGAAGTTGCGGGTCGAGGTCGACATGACAGTAGCGCCTTCCTTCACCTGCGCCTGATTGCCCATGCACAGCGAGCAGCCCGGCATTTCGGTACGCGCACCGGCCGTACCGAAAGTCGCGTAGTGACCTTCCTTGATCAGCTCGTTCTGGTCCATCTTGGTCGGCGGGGCCACCCACAGCTTGACCGGAATGTCGCGAGCGCCGCCCAGCACCTTGGCAGCTGCACGGAAGTGGCCGATGTTGGTCATGCACGAGCCAATGAAGGCCTCGTCGATCTTTGTACCCGCCACTTCAGACATGAACTTGGCATCGTCCGGATCGTTCGGACAGCAGACGATGGGTTCCTTGATGTCGGCCAGATCGATCTCGATCACGGCGGCGTATTCGGCGTCCTTGTCGGCCTCCAGCAGTTGCGGATTCGCCAGCCAACCCTCCACGGCCTTGATGCGGCGCTCCAGCGTGCGCTTGTCTTCGTAGCCGTCGGCGATCATGTTCTTCATGAGCACGATGTTGGAGGTCAGATACTCCTTGATCGGCTCGGGGTTCAGCTTGATCGTGCAGCCCGCAGCAGAGCGTTCGGCCGAAGCGTCCGACAGCTCGAATGCCTGCTCCACCTTCAGGTCGGGCAGACCTTCGATTTCCAAAATGCGGCCCGAGAAGATGTTCTTCTTGCCCTTCTTCTCAACGGTCAGCAGGCCGGCCTTGATGGCATACAGCGGAATCGCATGTACCAGGTCACGCAGGGTCACGCCAGGCTGCATCTGGCCCTTGAAGCGCACCAGCACCGACTCGGGCATGTCCAGCGGCATCACGCCGGTGGCGGCACCGAAGGCCACCAGACCCGAACCTGCGGGGAAGGAGATGCCAATCGGGAAACGGGTGTGCGAATCGCCGCCCGTGCCCACGGTGTCAGGCAGCAGCAGGCGGTTAAGCCAGCTGTGGATCACGCCGTCGCCCGGACGCAGTGCCACCCCACCGCGGTTGCTGATGAAGGTCGGCAATTCGCGGTGCATCTTCACGTCCACCGCCTTGGGATAGGCTGCGGTGTGGCAGAAGGACTGCATCACGAGGTCGGCCGAGAAGCCCAGGCAGGCCAGGTCCTTGAGTTCGTCGCGGGTCATCGGACCGGTCGTGTCCTGAGAACCCACGGTGGTCATCTTGGGTTCGCAGTACGTGCCCGGGCGGATGCCCTGCTGGTTGCCACCCACCACCGGCAAGCCGCAGGCGCGGCCGACCATCTTCTGGGCCAGGGTGTAGCCCTTGCCCGTGTCCTTCGGAGCCACCGGCAGGCGGAACACCGTGGAGGCCGGCAAGCCCAGGAATTCACGCGCCTTGCCCGTGAGCGAGCGGCCGATGATCAGGTTGATACGGCCACCAGCCCGCACTTCGTCCAGCAGCACATCGCTCTTGAGCTGGAACTCGGCCACGGTCTCGCCGTTTTTGAGCAGCTTGCCGTCATAGGGCAGCACGTCGATCACGTCGCCCATCTCCAGCTTGTTCACGTCCACTTCGATGGGGAGCGAGCCCGAGTCTTCCTGCGTGTTGAAGAAGATTGGCGCGATCTTTCCGCCCAGTGTGACACCCCCAAAGCGCTTGTTGGGCACGAAGGGAATATCTTCGCCCGTGGCCCAGATGACGCTGTTGGTGGCCGACTTGCGGCTCGAGCCCGTGCCCACCACGTCCCCCACGTAGGCAACCAGATGGCCCTTCTTCTTCAGATCCTCGATGAACTGGATCGGGCCACGCTTGCCGTCTTCCTCAGGCTTGAAGGCCGCGTCAGGGCGCGTGTTCTTCAGCATGGCCAGGTAGTGCAGCGGAATGTCGGGGCGGCTCCAGGCATCCGGAGCGGGCGACAGGTCGTCGGTGTTGGTCTCGCCGGGCACCTTGAACACGGTGACCGTGATCTTCCGGGCCACTTCGGGGCGCGAGGTGAACCACTCGGCATCGGCCCAACTCTGCATCACAGCCTTGGCATGGGCATTGCCCGCCTTGACCTTCTCTGCCACATCGTGGAAGGCATCGAACATCAGCAGGGTCTTTTTCAGGCCCTCTGCGGCCACTGCGGCCACGTCCGCGTCGTCGAGCAGATCGATCAGCGGCTTGACGTTGTAGCCGCCCACCATGGTACCCAGCAGTTCTGTGGCCTTGGCCTTGGAGATCAAGCCGACGGCCACGTCTCCGTGGGCCACAGCCGCCAGGAAAGATGCCTTGACCTTGGCAGCGTCGTCCACTCCAGGCGGCACGCGGTGGGTCAGCAGTTCCAGCAGGAATGCCTCCTCGCCAGCGGGCGGGTTCTTGATCAGTTCGATCAACTCGGCGACCTGCTTGGCGTCCAGCGGCAGCGGCGGAATACCGAGGGCGGCGCGCTCGGCGGCGTGGTCACGGTAGGCTTTCAACATCTGTTCTCTCCAGTTGCGTTCTAAAGTGGGGCGTGGGTGTGGGTCTGCTCCGGCAGGAGTGGTCTCGCGTACAAGCCTGTGCCACTCACCGCCGCGGAGGTCATTACTTCGCGGCCGGAGCTGGTTCGAGCACGCTCGGCGGGGGATTTTTCTTGAGGGCCTCGGCCACCACGGTCTGCTCGGCGCTCATGCATTCGTCAGCCAAGCGCTGGCCGCGCTTTTGGTCCATGAGCATTGATTTGTTGGCGATCTGCAGCCACACGGCACCGCCGCGCTGATCCTCTAGGCGGATGGCACCGGTGGTGGTGGCAACGGGGGACATGCGGTACTTGAATCCCTTGCCCTCAATGTTGAAGCGGCCAGGAGCCGCCGGATCGGCGGTCACCGTCACATGCTGCCCAAGTTCGCAGGCGATACGGCCGACGTGCACCCGTTCGGCAATCGCCAGTTCTTCGGGCGAGAGGGCCTCCTCCGCCGCCATGATGCCAGTGGCGACTTGATTGGCCGCGCTCTTGAGCTGCGTACGGCTGCTCGTTTCTGTGCGGGCCGCGGGCTTGGCAGACGTTTGTTTGCCCGCGTCTCTGGCGGGACTGCGGTCTGTTGCCTTAGCGCTCGGAGTACCACTCTTGGCGGCAGCAGGTTTGGCTGGTGCCTTGTCGGCCGATGCGGCCTGGGTAGAGGCCAGCGCGGGGATCAGCACCAGGGCGGCTGCGAGAAGGATGGGTTTCATCAAGAATCCTGCAAAGGTGGGTCAGGGAACCGCAACCGGATTGGTCGCGAACCAGCCCTGCACTGCGGTTGGCAGCACACGGCCCGTCTGGTGGGCCCGCTCCAGCACCTGCCAGAAGTACCGATAACTGGCCCGGTCGTGGAGCGTACCACCGACGCTGATGGGCGCCCAGGCCGCATGGGCGGCCGCCACCAAGACCTCGGTGGCAGCGTGAATCTCGTCGGAAGTCGGCGCGAACGCCTCCACGATGGGACGGATCTGCGTGGGATGGATGCTCCACATGCGGGTGTAGCCAAACTCCTGCGATGCTTTGCAGGCAGCCAGCGACAACGCCGCATGGTCGCGAAACTCCGTCACTACGCAATGCGACGGTACTTTGCCATTCGCATGACATGCCGACGCAATCTCGAGCTTGGCGTGCACGACCAGTGCATGCTGAAACTGGCCAGCCACCCCCATGGCGGACGATGGAATAGCGCCAGCATGCGCCGATACGAAATCCATTAACCCGAAGCTCAAGCTCTGCACACGGGGATGGGCTGCAATCGCGAACGCCTGATGCACGGCCGATGGCGACTCGATCAAGGCATGTACAGGCAACTGGGACGCGCCATACCGATCCAGCGATTCACAGACACGGTCGATGTCCTGCGGGCCTTCCACCTTGGGCACCATCACATGACACAGTCGGGACGCGAGTTCGCCCGCAACCACGGCCATATCATCGACAAACGAAGGGTGATCGACAGCATGGACACGCACCGCCACGCGCTGGCCCGGGGGCGTCTCGTGCGCCAGACGCGCCACCAGCCGGACATGGGCGGCCTCCGCGCCGACGGGCGCACCGTCTTCACAGTCCAGCGTCACGTCGAACACGCAGGCGCCGTACTCGTCCAGCATTTCGGCCTGCAGCTGCAGGCTTTTTCGCATGCGGTCTTCTACCCCGCAGTAATGGTCGCAGACTGGCAGCACGACAGCAGCAGCCTGCGCCCCCAGCAACACCTCCCGGGGGTGCGGCGCAGCGTCCGACGCCGGAACACCCAACGCGCCGGAAGTCATCACCGCAACCTCAAGAGGCATCAGACTGGCCTCAGAGCAAGTGCTTGACGCCGTCTTGCTCGCCCTGGAGTTCGGCCAGGGTCTTGTTGATGCACTCTTGCGAGAACGCATCAATCGGCAGGCCTTCCACGATCTTGTACTTACCGCCTTCGCAGGTCACGGGGTAACCGAACATCACATCCTTGGGGATGCCGTACTCGCCGTTGGACGGAATGCCCATGGTGACCCACTTGCCATTGGTGCCCAGTGCCCAATCGCGCATATGGTCGATGGCCGCGTTGGCGGCCGAAGCTGCGGACGACAGGCCACGCGCCGCAATGATGGCAGCACCGCGCTTGCCCACCGTGGGCAGGAAGTAATCGCGGTTCCACACATCGTCGTTGATGGTGTCTTTGACCGACTTGCCGTTCACGGTGGCGAAGCGGTAATCGGCGTACATCGTCGGCGAGTGATTGCCCCACACAGCCAGCTTCTCGATATCGCCGACGGCGCAGCCAATCTTGCTGGCAATCTGCGAGGCGGCGCGGTTGTGGTCCAGGCGCAGCATGGCGGTGAAGTTCTCGCGCGGCAGGTCAGGAGCCGACTTCATGGCGATGTAGGCGTTGGTGTTGGCCGGGTTGCCGACAACCAGCACCTTGACGTTACGCGACGCCACAGCATTCAAGGCCTTGCCCTGCGCCGTGAAAATCTGGGCGTTGGCAGCGAGCAGGTCGGCACGCTCCATGCCGGGACCACGGGGGCGCGCCCCCACCAGCAGCGCGTACTCGGTGTCCTTGAACGCCGTCATCGGATCGCTGTGGGCCTCGATACCCGCCAACAGAGGGAACGCACAGTCTTCGAGCTCCATGATCACGCCCTTGAGCGCGTTCTGGGCCTTTTCGTCCGGAATTTCGAGCAGTTGCAGGATCACGGGCTGATCCTTGCCCAGCATTTCGCCCGAGGCGATGCGGAACAGCAGGGCGTAACCGATTTGGCCTGCGGCGCCGGTAACGGCAACACGGACGGGCTTCTTGCTCATGGTGAAACTCCAGGAAGTGATGGAAAAACGCGTTGGGGAGCCGGGCCGCCACCGCGCCTGCCATCAGAAGCGTGCGCCCTGCAAACAGCTCGCAAGTGTACTGCTGAAAACCCGCATCGGTCAATTTGTCTTATGTCTTATATAAGATATGATCCAGACCTCGGCGAGCGTTTCAGGCCCGCCTCACGCCGCTCATGTCCACCCCTTTTCAACCCTCCGACGCAGCAGCACCGCTGATGTCTGGCGCGACATTGCCAACGCCTGCGTTCAGCCCGCTGTACCAGCAGATCAAGGGCTTGATACTGCAGAGCCTGCAGCAGGGAGAGTGGCGCCCCGGAGAGGCGATCCCGAGCGAAATGGATTTGGCAGCCCGATTCCGGGTCAGCCAAGGCACCGTGCGCAAGGCCATCGATGAGCTTGCAGCCGAAAATCTGGTGGTCCGACGCCAGGGCAAAGGCACTTTTGTGGCCACACATGCCGAACAGCATGTGCAATACCGCTTCCTCAAGTTGCTCCCAGACAGCGGCGATGTACGGGAAGAGGGCCCGGCCCAGCGCCGGGTGCTCGACTGCCGGCGCGGCCGGGCGACGGCCGATGTCGCGCGCGCCCTGGCGCTGCGCAGCGGCGATCCGGTGATCCAGGCCCGGCGCATTCTGGCATTTGCCGGCGTACCCACCATTTTGGAAGACATCTGGCTGCCCGGCCACGCCTTCAAGGGCCTGACAGCCGAGCACATGGCCAGCTACCAAGGCCCGACCTATGCGATGTTCGAGCTCGAATACGGGGTACGCATGGTGCGCGCCGAGGAAAAGCTGCGCGCCGTCCTGCCAGATGCCGATCAAGCCGCCCTGCTGGAAGTTACAACTGCTACGCCGCTTCTGAGCGTGGAGCGGATCGCTTACACCTACAACGATGTTCCGATGGAGTTACGGCGCGGGCTCTATCGGACCGATACCCACCACTACCGTAATGAATTGAGCTGACGGCAATCTGGCGCCCGAGTGGAAACCTCGAAAATTCTGGCTGCGGGAAAGCCCCGCTTGTTGCGTTGCAATAGAATTTTGTGTTGCCCATTCCGGCTGGATTACATCGCAGTTACACCCCTAGAAAGCCCCTCGACATGACTGAGCTAGCCAAAAAGCGGCCCGAGTTCCGCAATATCAATGCGTTCAAGGACCTCACCACCTACCGCCTGCCCGCAGCCGGCTGGGTGTCCATCCTGCACCGTGTCAGCGGGGTGCTGATGTTCTTGCTGCTCCCCTTCGTGATCTGGATGTTCGACACCTCTGTGTCGTCCGAGATTTCGTTTGCCAAGTTCACGGCAGCGTTCAACGCTGGTCTCGGCTTCGTGCCGGGCTGGTTCTTCAAGCTGGTCGCGCTGGGCCTGATCTGGGCCTACCTGCATCACTTCACGGCTGGCGTTCGCCACCTGTGGATGGACATGAGCCACGACGCCGTGAGCAAGGAATTCGGCAAGACCTCGGCCACGGCCACGCTGGTCGTCAGTCTTGGCCTGACCGCAGCACTGGGCGCCAAGCTTTTCGGCCTGTACTAAATCTCCAGCCCACACCGCTTCAAGGAAACACCAATGTCTGTCAACTATGGTTCCAAGCGCACCGTGGTCGGTGCCCACTACGGCTTGCGCGACTGGCTGAGCCAGCGCGTTACGGCCATCCTGATGGCGCTGTTCACCGTGGTGGTGCTCGCCCAGGTGCTTCTGACTTCCGGCCCCATCGGCTACGACCGCTGGGCCAGCATCTTCTCCGCGCAGTGGATGAAGGTGCTTACGTTCTCCGTCATCGTTGGCCTTGCCTGGCACGTCTGGGTGGGCATGCGCGATGTCTTCATGGACTACATCAAGCCCGTAGGCGTGCGCTTGGCTTTCCAAGTGTTCACCATCGTCTGGCTGGTCGGCTGTGCCGGCTGGGGCATCCAGGTCCTCTGGCGTCTCTGATTTCCGCGACGGAAGGTACACAATGAGCTATACCCAAGCCAACATCACCAAGCGCAAGTTCGACGTTGTCATCGTCGGTGCCGGCGGCTCCGGCATGCGCGCCTCGCTGCAACTCGCCCGTGCCGGCCTCAATGTGGCCGTGCTGTCCAAGGTCTTCCCCACACGCTCGCACACTGTGGCAGCGCAGGGCGGCATCGGCGCCTCGCTGGGCAACATGTCCGAGGACAACTGGCACTACCACTTCTACGACACCATCAAGGGTTCCGACTGGCTCGGTGACCAGGATGCGATCGAATTCATGTGCCGTGAAGCCCCCAAGGTCGTGTACGACCTGGAGCACATGGGCATGCCGTTCGACCGCAACCCGGATGGCACGATCTACCAGCGCCCGTTCGGCGGCCACACAGCCAACTACGGTGAGAAGCCTGTGCAGCGCGCGTGCGCCGCGGCCGACCGTACCGGCCATGCGATGCTGCACACGCTGTACCAGCAGAACGTCAAGGCCCGCACGAACTTCTTCGTCGAGTGGATGGCACTGGACCTGATCCGTGACGCCGATGGCGACGTGGTGGGCGTGACCGCGCTGGAGATGGAAACCGGCGACCTGCACATCCTTGAAGCCAAGACCACGCTGCTGGCCACGGGTGGCGCCGGCCGCATCTTTGCCGCCAGCACCAACGCCTTCATCAACACCGGCGACGGTCTGGGCATGGCCGCACGTGCCGGCATTCCGCTCGAAGACATGGAGTTCTGGCAGTTCCACCCCACCGGTGTGGCAGGCGCAGGTGTGCTGCTGACCGAAGGCTGCCGCGGTGAAGGTGCGATCCTGCTGAACAGCAACGGCGAGCGTTTCATGGAGCGCTATGCGCCCACCCTGAAGGACCTGGCACCGCGCGACTTCGTGTCCCGCTCCATGGACCAGGAAATCAAGGAAGGCCGTGGCTGCGGTCCGAACAAGGACTACGTGCTGCTCAAGCTCGACCACTTGGGCGCCGAGACCATCCACAAGCGCCTTCCTTCGGTGTACGAGATTGGCGTGAACTTTGCCAACGTGGACATCACCAAGGAGCCGATCCCCGTGGTGCCCACCATCCACTACCAGATGGGCGGCATTCCCACCAACATCAACGGCCAGGTGGTGGTGCAGCAAGGCGGCGAAGACAACCTGATCGTGAATGGTCTGTACGCCGTGGGCGAATGCTCGTGCGTGTCTGTGCATGGCGCCAATCGCCTGGGCACGAATTCGCTGCTCGACCTGCTGGTGTTCGGCCGCGCAGCCGGTAACCACATCGTCGAGTTCAACAACAAGAACAAGGAACACAAGCCTCTGCCCAAGGACGCAGCCGACCGTACGCTGGAACGCCTTAACCGGCTCGGCTCGGCTTCCAGCGGTGAATACGCCCAGGATGTGGCCAACGACATCCGCGCCTCGATGCAGCAGCACGCCGGCGTGTTCCGCACGCAGGCGGGCATGGACGAAGGCGTTCGCAAGATTGCCGAGCTGCGCGAGCGCGTGAAGAAAGTGGGCCTCAAGGACCACTCCAAGGTGTTCAACACTGCGCGCATCGAAGCGCTGGAAGTCGAGAACCTGATCGAATCCGCCCAGGCCACGATGGTGTCGGCCGCTGCCCGCAAGGAATGCCGCGGTGCGCACACGGTGAGCGACTACGAGCGTCCGGCCGACGATCCGGTCGCACCGCTGGGCCGCGACGATGCCAACTGGATGAAGCACACCCTGTGGCACAGCGCGTCCAACAGCCTGACCTACAAGCCCGTCAAGCTCAAGCCCCTGACCGTGGAATCGGTTCCGCCCAAGGTTCGCACGTTCTGATCGGAAACAGGAGTACCCCACCATGGCAAAACGTACTTTCCAAATCTACCGCTACGATCCCGACAAGGACGCCAAGCCCTACATGCAGACCGTCGAGGTCGAGCTGGATGGCAGCGAGCGCATGCTGCTCGACGCGTTGATGAAGCTCAAGGCTCAGGATCCAACGCTGTCGTTCCGCCGTTCGTGCCGCGAAGGCGTGTGCGGCTCGGACGCGATGAACATCAACGGCAAGAACGGTCTGGCCTGCCTGACCAACATGCGCACGCTGCCGGGCACGATCGTGCTCAAGCCGCTGCCGGGCCTGCCGGTGATCCGCGACCTGATCGTGGACATGACGCAGTTCTTCAAGCAGTACAACTCGATCAAGCCCTACCTGATCAACGACAACGTGCCGCCCGAGAAGGAGCGCCTGCAGTCGCCCGAAGAGCGCGAAGAACTCAACGGCCTGTACGAGTGCATTTTGTGCGCCAGCTGCTCGACGAGCTGCCCCAGCTTCTGGTGGAACCCCGACAAGTTCGTGGGCCCCGCCGGTCTGCTGCAAGCCTATCGCTTCATCGCCGACAGCCGCGACCAGGCCACCGGTGAGCGCCTCGACAACCTCGAAGATCCGTACCGTCTGTTCCGCTGCCACACCATCATGAACTGTGTGGACGTGTGCCCCAAGGGTCTGAACCCGACGAAGGCCATCGGCAAGATCAAGGAACTGATGGTTCGCCGCGCCGTCTGAGCGCAGCCCCACGGCCTGTCATGGCAAGCACTGAGCCCCTGCCCACCCCGAACGGCTCGCCGCTCCTGTCGGAGCGCGAGCTCAGCAAGCTGCACTGGCGCTGTCGGCGCGGCCTGCTCGAAAACGATCTGTTCATCGAGCAGTTTTTTCTGCGGCACGAGGCGCAACTCACGCAATGGCATGCCCAGGGCCTGCTGGCCCTGATGGACCTGGCAGACAACGATCTGCTGGACCTGCTGCTGCGCCGGCGCGAACCGGAGGACGCGCTCGACGTGCCCGAGGTCCATGCCGTGCTCGGCCTGCTCCGTGCCGCCCGCGGCACGCCGACTGCCCTGCGGGCGGCCTGACCTGGCACCGCCCTCTTCGACCGGACGATTCTCAGCAACCCACCCAAGGAAACAAAAATGAAGCTCGCTGACAACAAAGCCACCCTGTCGTTCAGCAACGGCAGCCCCAGCGTGGACCTGCCGGTCTATCAAGGCACCATCGGCCCGGACGTGATCGACATCCGCAAGCTGTACGCCCAGACCGGCATGTTCACGTACGACCCTGGCTTCCTGTCCACGTCGGCGTGCCAGTCGGCCATCACCTACATCGATGGCGACAAGGGTGAACTGCTGTACCGCGGCTATCCGATCGAGCAACTGGCCACGCACTGCGACTACCTGGATACCTGCTACCTGCTGCTCAAGGGCGAACTGCCGGGCGAATCCGAGCGTGCCGACTTCCACAAGCTCGTGACCAACCACACCATGGTCAACGAGCAGATGCAGTTCTTCCTGCGCGGCTTCCGCCGCGACGCCCACCCCATGGCCGTGCTGACGGGCCTGGTGGGCGCGCTGTCGGCCTTCTACCACGACAGCACGGACATCAACAATCCGCAGCACCGCGAGATTGCCGCGATCCGCCTGATCGCCAAGATGCCCACGCTCGTGGCCATGGCCTACAAGTACGGCATTGGCCAGCCTTACATGTACCCGCGCAACGACCTGAGCTATGCCGGCAACTTCCTGCGCATGATGTTTGGCACGCCCTGCGAGGACTACAAGGTCAACCCGGTCATTGAGCGCGCGATGGACCGCATCTTCATCCTGCACGCCGACCACGAGCAGAACGCCTCGACCTCCACCGTGCGTCTGTGCGGCTCGTCGGGCACCAACCCGTTCGCGGCCATTGCCGCTGGCGTGGCCTGCCTGTGGGGCCCTGCCCACGGCGGCGCCAACGAAGCCTGCCTGAACATGCTGGAAGAAATCCAGGCCATGGGCGGCGTGGCCAAGGTGGGCGAGTTCATGGAGAAGGTCAAGGACAAGTCCTCCGGCGTGAAGCTGATGGGCTTTGGCCACCGCGTCTACAAGAACTACGACCCGCGCGCCAAGCTGATGCAGGAAACCTGCAACGAAGTGCTGGCCGAGCTGGGCCTGGAAAACGATCCTCTGTTCAAGCTCGCCAAGTCGCTCGAAAAGATCGCCCTGGAAGACGACTACTTCGTGCAGCGCAAGCTCTACCCGAACGTGGACTTCTACTCGGGCATCGTGCAACGCGCCATCGGCATTCCGGTCAACCTGTTCACCGGCATCTTCGCGCTGGCCCGTACCGTGGGCTGGATCGCACAGCTCAACGAAATGATCGGCGACCCCGAGTACAAGATCGGCCGTCCGCGCCAGCTCTTCACCGGCGCCGTGCGCCGCGACGTGCCCCCGCTCGCGCAGCGCGGCTGAGCACTGGCCTTGTGCCCGGGTCGGCGCGTGCCGCCGGCCCCTTGAACAAGCCCGCCTTCTGGCGGGCTTTTTTGTTGGCGTGAGGCCGCTATCGGCGGTGTCGCGCCCGAATTCGACCTCTGGGCCATGCCTGCGCATGGCACGGGTGGTCTGCGGCCTGGCTCTCGCTGCAGGCCCCACGGCCTGGCGTCTGAACAGACATCGCAGCAGGCCCTGCTTTCTCTGCACAGACAGCGGTACACCAGGTCCCGTGCAGTGCTGCGAGCGCTGTGCACAGCGGCCAGGACGCACCGGCGTGGCTGCCCAGCCAGTGCCACACCATTCCACCCGCGCGTCCATGGAATGCCAAAGAGGCTGCTCGTGCTGATTTATCAAGCACGAGCAGCTATTATTTTTATAGCAAACCGATGCCCAAGACCTGGCGACCATGGATATGGCCATCGACCTTAATTGATAAATGTGATTGATTAAAACCGCAAAGCCGGCATAATCAACCTGCAGGTTTGAAGGACCGCTCCGGTTCCGAGAGCTTTCGCCCACACAAGAGGGACATGCCCATGCCGGACCCGACCGCCATCGCTGCCCGGATCACGCCCGAAGAGCTCGGCCTGCTCAAAAGCCGCCTGTTCGAAGTGACGCCCATGGGCCTGTGCATGCTGCGCCAAGGCGTTCCGCTGGCGGTCAACCAGCACTTGGCCGCCATGCTCGGCGGCGCACCGGGCAACGCACAGTCCGACAGCGAGGCGCTGCAGGCGCAGTGGCCCGACCTGTGGCCCCAGCTGGTCGGGCTGGGCAAAGCGCCCAAGCGCATCAGTCTCACGCGCACAGACGGCAAGCCGTTCGTCGGGCGGGCCTACATGCGCCCGCTGCCCGGTGAGTTCGAGGGCATCGAAGTCATCACGGTGGTGGACGACACGCACACCCAGCGCATCGCCTTTTCGGCCGATTGGCGCGCGCGCATGCTGGAGCAGACCGAGGCCATGGGCCGCAGCGGTTCGGCCGAGATCGATCTGGACAACGGGCAGGCTGTTCTGTCGCAAGGCCTGCACCGTCTGCTGTGCCTGAGCTTCGACCCAGCCCCCATGGCCGCATGGCGCCTGCTGCGCTGGGTGCCCCCGGCCGAACGGCCGTATGTGGCCTCGATCTGGCGCGCAGCCATCACCGACGAACCCTTCGAGTTTCAGCACCGTCTGCTGCGGCCGGATGGCTCCAAGATGGAGGTGCTGCAGCGCGGCACCGTAGAGACCGATGCCGCAGGCCGCAAGCACGGCTACTTCATCCTGCAGGACATCACCGCGCAGCGCGAAGCCGAACAGCGCATTCAAGAGCTTGCCAACCACGACGAGGTGACTGGCCTGGCCAACCGCACGCAGCTGCTCGATCGGATTGACCAGGCGGTGCATGCAGCGCGGTGGGACCCGCAGCCTTTTTTGCTGTTGTCGATTGAGGTGGACGAGATCGACCACCTGCGGCGGGCCATGGGCTATGGAGCGGGCGACGCCCTCGCGATGGCCGTTGCGGCACGGCTGTGCGTCCTCGCTGAAAACGGCGACACAGTGGCCCGCGTAGATGGCGGTGAATTCGCCATCCTGCTGGACCCGCGCAGCGCCGCCATGGATCCGAGCGGCGCCCACCATGCGCGCAAGATCGTCGAAGCCCTGGCACGACCCGAGCGCCTGGGAGCGGCCGAGATCGTGCCCCGGGGCCGGGTGGGCGTGGCACGGTTCCCGGCAGATGCCGAACAGGCCGGTCAGTTGCTGGAAGCCGCCCAGACCGCACGCATGGGCAGCCCGGATGAAGAGGTGGCCTTCTACACGCCCCAGACCCGCGCCACCGCACTGCGCCGGATCGCCATTGAGTCCGGGCTGCGCCACGCGGTGGAGCGCGACGAGCTGTTCATGCGCTACCAGTTGCAAGCCGACTTGGTGACAGGCGAACTCGCTGGTGCCGACGCGATGCTGCACTGGCACAGCGCCGAGCTGGGCGAGGTGCCCCGGCCGGAATTCCTGTCGGTGGCCCGCCAGACCGGCCTGATCGTGATGCTCGGCAACTGGGCGCGCGATGCGGTGTGCCGGCAGCTCTCGGCCTGGGACGCCCAGGGCATGGCGGCACTGCGGGTGTCCATGCGCATCACGCCCTTGGAGTTGTCGCAGCCCGATATCGTCGAGCGCATCCGGGGCTGCCTGGAACGCCACCGGGTGCCGGGGTCGCGCTTTGGCATCGAGATCAGTGAGCAGGTGCTGGTCAGCGCCCACATGGACATCGCCAAGACCCTGTCGGCCCTTCGGGCCCTGGGGCTGGAGATCACTCTGGGCGACTTCGGCTCGGGCGCCACCAACCTGCGGCTGTTGCGCACGCTGCCCGTGGACGTGATCAAGGTGCACCGCTCCTGCGTGCCGGACGTGACCGCTGCCACGGGCGACGTGTCACTCACACGCGCCATCCTCAACCTTGCCCACAGCCTGCATTTGAAGGTGCTGGCGGAGGGGGTGGAAACCCCGGGCCAGCTCACGCTGCTCGTGGCCAACGGCTGCGACCGCATGCAGGGACCGGTGTTCGCCCTGCCCGGCCTGGCTGAAGAGGTCGTGCGGCAGCAGCGCGAAGGCCTGCGCCTGCCAGCCCACTTCCTGCGCACACAACGCGAGCGCACGCTGCTGCTGGTGGACGATGAACCCAACATCGTCTCGGCGCTCAAGCGACTGTTCCGGCGCGACGGCTACCGCATCGTCACGGCGCACAGCGGCGTGGAGGGCCTGCAGCGCATGGCCGAGTACGAGGTGGACGTGGTGCTCTCAGACCAGCGCATGCCCGGCATGACGGGTGTGGAGTTCCTGCGCCGCGCCAAGGAGCTGTACCCCGACACGGTGCGCATGGTGCTGTCGGGCTACACCGAACTGCAATCCATCACCGATGCCATCAACGAAGGCGCGATCTACCGCTTCTTGACCAAACCCTGGGACGACGAACACCTGCGCGAGCACGTTCAGGAGGCCTTCCGGCAAAAAGGCATGGCCGATGAGAACAAGCGCCTGGCGGGCGAAGTGGTCAGCGCCAATGAGGCCCTCGCCCAGGTGAACGAACGGCTGGAGATGGTGCTGGCCACACAAAAGAGCCAGATTGACCGCGAAGAGGTGCGCGCCAACACTGCGCGGGACATGGTGGACCTGCTGCCCGTGCCGGTGCTGGGTGTGGACCCAGACGGCACCGTGGTGCTGGTCAATCGCGAAGCGCAGCGGCTGTGGGGACCGCAAGCCCCACTGCTCGGCGAGCAGGTCTGCACGCTGCTGCGGCCCCACGCGGTGGCCGGTGTGGCAGACATGGCGCTCCCGCTGCAGAGCGATGCACCCGCCCTGCCCTCATGCGTACAGCTCCAGCAGCGCAGATGGCTGCTGCGCATGCAGACCCTGGACCAGCCCAGCGCGCGCGGCACGCTGCTGGTCCTCACCGAAGCGGCACAGCGCCCCCACTGAAAGCTCCCCATGTCCTGCGCCCTCGACCCCTCTCGCGACGCCTCCCGGGACCCCACACCGCAGGAGCCTGCGCCCGCGTCCGGGCTGCCGTCCACGGGCGTGCCGACCGACGACGGCCACGCGCGCCGTGAACGCGTGCGGTACCTGTTCAGGCGCTGCCCCGAGCCAGCGGAGCACCCGCTGTACGAAGCCATCTGCCAACTGCGCGGAGTTCGCCCATGACCACTGCCGCACTGCCATTGCCCCTCACGCTTGACCGCGACGCGCTGGCGCGCAACATCCGGGCACTGCCATCCCTGCCCACCGTGGTGCAGGAGCTTTTGGCGCTGATGCAGGCCCAGGAAGCCGACATAGACCGCATCGGTACCACGCTCAGCCAGGACCAGGCCCTGTCCGCCCGTGTGCTGCAACTGGCCAACTCCCCGCTGTACGGCCTGTCGGGCCGCATTGCCTCGATTCGGGACGGTATCAAGATCCTCGGGCTGCGGCAGCTCGGCAGCCTGGTGCTGACAGCGGCCGTGACCCTGCAGTTTGAGCGGCTGCATGGCCAGTCGCTGCACATGGAGACTTTCTGGCGACACTCCATGGCCTGCGCAGTGGCTGCACAGCACCTGGCGCGCCACGTGGGCCTGGACGAGGCGTCTGCTTTCACGGCCGGCCTCTTGCACGACGTGGGACGCCTCGTGCTCGACAGCCGGTATCCGAACGAGATGGCCCAGGTCCTGCGCTGGGCCCGTGCGCAGGACATGTGCTTATGCCAGGCAGAGCAAGCCTTGCTGGGGATCGACCACACCGAAGTCGGCCAGTGGATGGCACGGCACTGGCGCTTTGCGCCCCAGGTGGTGGAGGCGATTGGGCAGCACCATGAGCCTCCACCGTCCGGTGCCGTCACGCTGATCGACGTGGTGCATGGAGCCGATGCGATCGCCCATGCACTCGACATCGCGCTGCACGACGCCGAGGCCGTGCCCCCGGTCAATGGCTGGTCCTGGCAGCGACTGCAGTGGCACACCGGTGCGCTGGTGCCCACGCTTCAGGCCATCGAACTGGAATTCCAGACCTTGCAAGCCATTCTTCGACCAATACCGGAGGCCGTATGAACACCCTCCAAACACTGCCCGCCGAGCCCACACTGGCCGAAATGTCCGATGCGCAGATCCGCGCCATCGTGGGCGAGCTGCTGCAGGCCAACAAAGACCTCAAGACCCTCAACGCCCGGCTGTCAGACGCACAGAACAAGCTGATGCAATCCGAAAAGCTCGCCTCCATCGGCCAGCTGGCGGCGGGCGTGGCACACGAGATCAACAACCCCATCGGCTTCATCTTCTCGAACTTCGGCACGCTGGAGCAGTACCTGGGCGATCTGTTCGACATCCTGCAGGCCTACGAAGACGCAGAGGCCAGCATCCAGGACCCGACCGTGCTCATGCGCCTGCGCACACTCAAGTCCGAGCGGGATCTCGCCTACCTCAAGGACGACATTCCGACGCTGATGCACGAGTCGCGCGACGGCATTCAGCGCGTGCGCAAGATCGTGCAAGACCTCAAGGACTTTTCGCGCGTGGACGCGCGCCAGGAATGGGAGACCGTGTCCCTGCACCACGGCATCGACTCGACGTTGAACATCGTCAACAACGAGATCAAGTACAAGGCCGACGTCATCAAGGAATACGGCGACATCCCGGAAGTGCAGTGCCTGCCGTCCGAGCTGAACCAGGTGTTCATGAACCTGCTGGTCAATGCGGCCCATGCCATTACGGCCGAACGCGGCACGATCCGCATCCGCACGGGCACGCATGGCGCGCATGTGTGGGTGGAGGTGTCGGACAACGGCTGCGGCATCGCGCCCGAGAACCTGGCGCGCATTTTCGATCCGTTCTTCACCACCAAGCCCGTGGGCAAGGGCACCGGCCTGGGCCTGTCGCTGTCCTACGGCATCGTGCAAAAGCACGGAGGCCGCATGGAGGTGTGCAGCGAGCTGGGCCAGGGCACGTCCTTCCGGGTGACCCTGCCCATCCAGCAGCCGCCCGTGGCCGACACGGCCGCACCGGCACCGGCCGCCCTTGCCGAAAGCCGCCCATGACCGATCAGATTGCCCCGAGCACCACGCCCGCACCATCGGAGCCAGTAGGGCCCGTCGGCAGCCCCGCCATGGCGGCTTCGACGTGGACGGTGCTGTGCGTGGACGACGAGCCGAACATCCTGTCGGCGCTCAAGCGCGTGCTGCGCGCCGAAGACTGCCGTGTGCTGCAGGCCGGCGGCGGTGCCGAGGCGCTGTCGGTGCTGGAGCGTGAAACCGTGGACGTGGTCATCAGCGACATGCGCATGCCCGGCATGGACGGCGCTGCCCTGCTGGCGCAGGTGCGCGAACGCTGGCCCGAGGTGGCGCGCATTCTGCTCACCGGCTATGCCGACATGAACGCGACCATCGCGGCCATCAACGAAGGCCAGATCTACCGCTACATCCACAAGCCCTGGGACGAGACCGAACTGCGCGTGACGGTGCGCCAGGCCGTCGAGCGGCAGCGGCTGGAGCGCGAACGCGCAGCGCTGCAGGCGCTCACGGCGTCGCAGAACGAAGCGCTGCGCGAGCTGAACGCCACGCTGGAGGCGCGCGTGGCCGAACGCACGGCCGATCTGCGCAGCGCCAACGAAAAACTGCAGCGCAGCTACCTCACCAGCATCAAGATCTTCTCCAGCCTGATGGAGCTGCGCAGCGGCCCGCTGGCCGGGCACGGCAAGCGCACGGCGCAACTCGCACGCCGCGTGGCCCTGGCCATGGAACTCCCGCCCGACGCGGTACAGGACGTCTTCGTGGCCAGCCTGATCCACGACGTGGGCTTCATGGCGCTGCCCGACAGCATCCTGTCCAAACCCGTGGGCCGGCTCACGGCCGAGGAGCTGGCCCAGTACCGCCGCCACCCCGAACTGGGCGCCCAGGCCTTCATGGCACTGGACGAGCACCAGGGCGTGGCCACGGTCATCCGCAGCCACCACGAGCGCTTTGACGGCAGCGGTTTCCCGCAGCAGCTGCAGGGTGCCGACATTGCGCTGGGCGCGCGCATTCTGGCCGTGGTGGACACCTACGACGACCTGCTGCACGGCCACCTGACGGGCGCCAACCTGACCGAAGCCGAAGCCCGCACGCTGCTGCAGCGCGGCCGCGGCACGCAGTTTGATCCCGAGGTGGTGGATGTGTTCCTGCACATCACCCAGCAGGCCAAGCCCACCCAACGCCCGCTGGTGCCCACCGACACCGAATCGCTGGTGCCCGGCATGGTGCTGGGCAAGGACCTGGTCTCCAAAGAAGGCGTGCTGCTGCTGTCGGCCGGGCATGTGCTCTCGGCCGAGATGATCCACCGCATCCGCCGCTACGAAAAAACCGAGGGGCTGCAGATCGTGCTCGACATCCGCCTGCCGGAGCCGAACGCCGCGCGCTAAGGGTCTGTGCCTTCGTGCCCGTGCCTTGGGCCTGCGCACCCGGCCCGTGCATGGCCTAGGCCCACACAGCGCCTGGGCACCCGCCGTATCTGCACGCCTGCATGCGCGCCCTGCCAGCCCGTGGGCCCGTCAGAACAGGCTGTGCTGGCCGCGCACGGCGGCCGGGCGAAACTGCTGCAGATCCAGCTCGGTGCGCTCGCGGTTGAGTCCCAGGCGCGCGCAGGCCTTGGCAAAGCGCTGGCGCAGCAGGTCGGCCCACAGGCCCTGCCCCTTCATGCGGCTGGCAAAGTCGCTGCGGTAACTGCGGCCTTCGGCGCGCTCGGTGTCGGTCAGGCCGTGCGTGTCCTGCACACGGGCCATCACGCGGGCCGCGCGGTCCGGGTAGTGCTGCTGCAGCCAGGCGCGAAAAATCGGGTCCAGTTCCCAGGGCAGGCGCAGCACCGTGTAGAACGCGCTGCGCGCCCCGGCGTCGCGCGCGGCTTCGAGCACCTGCTCCATGTCTTCGTTCACAAACGGAATCTGCGGTGCCACGCTCACGCCCACGGGCACCCCGGCCTCGGCCAGGGCCCGGATGGTGCGCAGCCGCCGGTGGGGCGCAGCGGCGCGCGGCTCCAGAATGCGCGCCAGCCGGGCGTCGAGCGTGGTGATGGTCACGTACACCGCGGCCAGCCGCCGCGCAGCCAGCGGCGCCAGCAGGTCCAGATCGCGCTCCACGCCGCTGGACTTGGTGATCAGCGCCAGCGGATGGCCCGCCCGCCCCAGCAGCTCGACCACGCCGCGCGTGAGGCGCAGTTCGCGCTCGGCCGGCTGGTAGCAGTCGGTGGCAGAGCCCACGTTGACCAGCGTGGGCCGGTAGCCGGGCCGCGTGATCTCGTCGGCCAGCACCTCCACCACGTTCTGCTTGGCGATGATGCGGGTCTCGAAATCCAGCCCGGGCGAGAGGTTCAGGTAACTGTGCGTAGGCCGCGCGTAGCAGTACACGCAGCCGTGCTCGCAGCCCCGGTAGGGGTTCACCGAGCGCTCGAAAAAGATGTCGGGCGAGTCGTTCTCGCACAGCGCGCTGCGCACGGTTTCGAGCCGCACCTGGGTGGTGGGAGGTGGCGGCCGATCCGGCAGCCCGTCGGCCCCCACGGCAGGCCCGCCCCAGCCGTCGTCAAAGGCTTCGCGCTGGTCGCTCACGAAGCGGTGCGCCACCGCCATGGACACACCGCGCCCCTTGAGCGCTGCCACCGCAGCCGCTGGCAGGCCGGACTTGGGAGTCAGCGTATCGGCCGAGTCCATGTGCAAGGGCTTTGACATACTGTACGAATATACAGTTTTGTTGGTGCTTTGGGCACCCATCCAGCAGGCGATGGAGCAGGCCACACCGCTGCAGCCCGAGACGGTGCGGCGCCCTCCGTGTTGCACGGGTCTTGAGCGGCGGCCACCGCCCGCGGCGTTGCCTCGGTGGTGGACTTCCCGTTGTGTGTTTTTTGCTATTGATTTGATAGCTGCTCGTGCTTGATTTATAAGCACGAGTGGCCTCAAAGGCCTCGAAGGCCTCAAAGGCCTGAAGGCTGCCACCGCCCTGCGCAAGCCCCACAGGCCTACAGGCACCGGCCTCAAGGCCCACGCTCAAGCCTGCTGCCGGGCAGCGCCGCAGCCGTGGGGCGGGCGTCAGGCCGTGGCCAGCGCGTACGCCTCCAGCAGGCCACCGGTCAGCAGCAGGCCGGCCAGCCAACGCAGGGCCGAGCGCAGGTCGGTGCTGCGCGACTCGACCCCCGCGTACAGCAGCTGCCCCGCCGCCAGCGACAGGCCCCAGGCCAGCACCATGCCCGCGGCGTGCAGGGCGGGCACCGGGGGCCACCAGCGGCTGGCCACGGCGTTGACCAGCAGGCAGACGGCAAAGTGGATCAGAAACACCGAGTACGAGCGCTGGCCCAGCTGCACCAGCGGCGCCCAGCCCCCACTGCGCAGCAACGGCGAGCGCATGACCCCCACCAGCAGCAGCGCTGTGGCACCTGCCACGGCAATGCGTGTGCGGGGGTCCAGCCACAGCGCCACGCCCACCAGCAGCCCCAGGGTCAGCAGCCAACCCAGCGGACGGGCCGACTGCACCGCCCAGTAGGCCACGATGCCCAGCGCATACGCGCCCCAGAAGTACAGCGCCCAGTTGTCCCACGCGGCATCGCGGTTGAAGCCCCACAGCGACGCCGCAGCCCCTGCCACCACCAGCGCCTGTGCGGCGCGCAGCGCGTGCTGCGCCCCCTGCACACCACCGCGCCTGCGGCCCACGGCCCGCGCAGCCGACCATATCAGCAGCGCGCAGCAGAACAGTTGCAGGTCGATGGCCACATACCAGACCCCGGCCGACAGCGACTCGTAGCCCAGCACCCCATGCAGCAGCAGCCCATGCGCCAGCAGTTGCAGCCCGTCGGGCTCGCCCGGCACCGAATCGTGTGCGAACCAGGCGCGCACCAGCGCGGCCACGGCCAGCGTGACCAGCAGCGCCACCAGATACGGCGTGACCAGCCGCGCATAGCGGCGCAGCGCCTGTTGCCAGGCGCTGTCGTAGCGGGCCACGCCCTGGGGGGCCAGGCTGGCCGCCGCCAGATAGCCCGCCAGCACCAGAAACACCTGCACGGCCATGCGGCCGTAGTCGTACAGCCAAGCGATCAGCGCCGGGGCCAGCGGCTGCGCGATATCCGACATCGGGCCGTAGAAGGCCAGGTGGTGCGCCACGATCACCGCGCAGGCCAGGCCTTTGGCCATATCGAGAAACGGGGTGCGGGACATCGGAGCGGTGGCCATGACGGGCGGCAAAGGGTGGACGAGCGAAGGAGGCGGCTGCACGCGCCAGCCCAGCCCGTGCGGGCCACGCGACGCCAGCCGTGGCGGGCAAACCGCATATTGTCCCCTGCCCGCGCGTGGCTTTGCAGCGCCCGCGCGACAAAAAGAGCGCCGCCTCCAGCGGGGGGCACTGCAGCGCCGGGCACTTGCAGACCGCATGCGCGGCGAACACGGCGACCCGCGCGCGTGCACACCACCGCGCCTGCGGCATGTGTCGCCCCACCCCATGCTCGACCTTGCCCGCCCAGCCCCACCCTTTGCAGCGCCTGTTCACACCATGCCAGCGCCCTGCCACACCGGCGGACTGCGCGTGCGCCGGGCTGCCCAGCAACTCCACGCCAGATCAACTCCCTACACACTTTGCGGAAATTCGCGAATTTTCAGTAAATACTGAAATTTCAGGAGAAGCCGGATATCATGCCGTTCCATGACCTCCGTCAATACCTTGCTTCCCCCGCTCAACCGGCAGTTCGTGGCGCACTTTGGCGAAATGGGCAGCCGCTGGGGCATCAACCGGACGGTGGGGCAGATCTATGCCCTGATCTTCCTGTCGCAACGCCCGCTCAATGCCGACGAAATCGCCGAGGCGCTGGAGTTCTCGCGCTCCAACGTGAGCATGGGCCTCAAGGAGCTGCAGGCCTGGCGGCTGGTGAAGCTGAGCCACCGGCCGGGCGACCGGCGCGAGTATTTCGAGGCCCCGCAGGACGTGTGGGAGATCTTCCGCGTGCTGGCCGAAGAGCGCCGCCGCCGCGAGATCGAGCCCACGCTGTCGATGCTGCGCATGGCGCTGCTGGAGGAGCCCTCCACCGAGCAGGAACGCCACGCCCAGGAGCGCATGCGCGAGATGCACGACCTGATCGACCGCCTGATGACCTGGTTTGACGACGTGCAGCGCCTGGCACCCGAAACCGCGCTGCAACTGATGGGCATGGGCACCGCGGTCACGCGGGTGCTCGAATTCAAGGACCGCCTGACGGGCAAGGGCGGCACGCCAAACGCCAAGGGGCAATGACCATGGACGACACCCTGCTGCTGTCGCGCATCCAGTTCGCGGCCAACATCAGCTTCCACATCCTGTTTCCCACCATCACCATCGCGCTGTGCTGGTTTTTGGTGTTCTTCCGCCTGCGCCATGCGGCCACGCGGGGCACGCCCGCTGCCGCGGCGTGGGAGCAGGCCTACTACTTCTGGACCAAGGTGTTCGCGCTCACCTTCGCGCTGGGCGTGGTGTCGGGCATCACCATGAGCTTCCAGTTCGGCACCAACTGGCCGGGCTTCATGGAGCGGGCGGGCAACATTGCCGGGCCGCTGCTGGGCTACGAGGTGCTCACAGCCTTCTTCCTGGAGGCCACCTTCCTCGGCATCATGCTGTTCGGCCGTAACCGGGTGTCGGAGCGCATGCACCTGTTTGCCGCGCTCATGGTGGCCATTGGCACCACGCTGTCGGCGTTCTGGATCTTGAGCCTCAACTCCTGGATGCAGACGCCTGCGGGCTATGAAATCATCGACGGCAAGTTCCACGCCGTGGACTGGTGGGCCATTGTGTTCAACCCCTCGTTCCCGTACCGGCTGGGGCACAAGCTGCTGGCCTCGGGCCTGACGGCGGCCTTCCTGATAGCGGGCGTGAGCGCCTGGCAACTGCTCAAGGGCACCGCCACCGAGGGCACGCCCAAGGCGCTGCGCGCTGCACTCACGGCTGCGGCGGTGCTCATCCCGGCGCAGATCTTCATGGGCGACCTGCACGGCCTGAACTCGCTGGAGCACCAGCCCGCCAAGGTGGCCGCCATCGAAGGCATCTGGCAGACCGAAAAGGGCGCGCCGCTCACGCTGTTCGGGATTCCCAACGAGGAAGAGCAGCGCACCGACTACGCCATCAAGATCCCCAAGCTCGCCAGCCTGATCCTCACGCACGAATGGGACGGCGAACTCAAGGGCCTGAACGAGTTTCCGAACGCCCACCCGCCCGTGGCACCGGTGTTCTGGGGCTTTCGCATCATGGTGGGCGTGGGCATGCTGATGCTGGCCGTGGCCTGGTGGGGCGCCGCCAGCCTGTGGCGCCGCCGCCGTCTGGCGCAGCCCGCCGCCGCACTGCCGCGCACGCTGCTGTGGGCACTGGTGGCCATGACGTTTTCGGGCTGGGTGGCCACGCTGGCCGGCTGGTACGTGACCGAAATCGGCCGCCAGCCCTACCTGGTGTACGGCCTGCTGACCACCGCCGAAGCCGTGGCCCAGCACCCGCCGCACACCGTGCTGGCCACGCTGATCGCCTACCTGGTGGTGTACGGCCTGCTGCTGGTGGCCTACGTGGGCGTGATCAAACACATGGCCGAGCACGCGCACCAGCCCACTGCCGCCGTGCACCCGCCCGCACCGCCCGCCGTGGCCACCACCGCCTCACAGGCCCGTACGGCGGCCGGTACCGGCACCGCCTGAGGCCAGGCGCACCACAGAAAGACACCGCACCATGGCAACGATTGACTGGTCCACCGTGCTGCCCCTGGCCTTCATGGCCGTGATGGGCCTGGCCCTGCTCGCCTACGTCGTGCTCGACGGCTACGACCTGGGCGTGGGCATCCTGCTGCCCTTTGCCACCGATGCCGAAAAAGACATCATGGTCTCCAGCATCGGCCCCTTCTGGGACGCCAACGAAACCTGGCTGGTGCTGGGCGTGGGCGTGCTGCTGGTGGCGTTTCCGATGGCGCACGGGCTGGTGCTGTCGGCGCTGTACCTGCCGGTGGCCGTGATGCTGATCGGCCTGATCCTGCGCGGCGTGGCGTTTGACTTTCGCGTCAAGGCGCGCGATTCGCACAAGGCCACCTGGAACGCGGTGTTCGCCATCGGCTCGCTTGTCACCACGCTGGCCCAAGGCTGGATGCTGGGGGCCTACATCACCGGCTTTGCCACCGACACCTGGGCCCGCCTGTTTGCCCTGGGCATCGCCTTCACGCTGCCTGCCGCCTACGCCATGCTGGGCTCGGGCTGGCTGTTGATGAAGACCGAAGGCGAGCTGCAGCGCAAGGCCATGGGCTGGGGCCGTGCAGTGCTGTGGCCCATGGGCCTGGCGCTGCTGGGCATCTCCATGGCGTCTCCGCTGGTCAGCCCCACGGTGTTTGCCAAGTGGTTCGCACTGCCCGAGCTGTTCGTGCTGCTGCCGATTCCGCTGGCCTGCGTGGCCGCCTTCCTGGCCATCCGCCATGTACTGCACACGCCGCGGGTGGTGGACGCCGGCTACGGCTGGATCGTGTTCGTGGCCACGGTGCTGGTGTTTGTGCTGGCCTTCTTCGGCCTGGCCTACAGCCTGTACCCGTACATCGTGATCGACCGCCTGACGGTGTGGGACGCGGCCAGCGCTACCGAGTCGCTGGTGGTGATCGCGATTGGGGTGGGCATCACGTTGCCGGTGATCGTGGTTTATACGATCTTCATGTACCGCGTGTTCTGGGGCAAGGCGCGGGAGTTGACGTACGGGTTGTGAAGGCTTTTGGGCTGCTTGTGCTTGTTTCTTAAGCACGAGCAGCTATCAAGTTCATAGCATTCGGTGGCTGGCGATAGTGGGCTGCTGTGCTTGTGCCGTGTTCCGGTGCCGGGATGTGCGCCCGGCGGCGCAGTGACTTTCTTTTGGGTCGCCAAAAGAAAGTCACCAAAGAAAAGGCGACCCCACGTCTGCGTCCCCAGGCGCACTGCCGTGCGCCTG